>NZ_JBRREB010000006.1:0-118939 GCF_056759995.1 Stenotrophomonas sp. STEN030
CCCCCCCCCCCCACCCCCCCCCCCCCCCCCCGCCCCCCCCCCCACCCCCCCCCCCCCCCCCCCCCCCACCCCCCCCCCCCCCCCCCCCCCCCCCCCCCCCCCCCCCCCCCCCCGCCCCCCCCCCCCCCCCCCCCCCACTACAGCTCCCTCCCTTTTGCGCAGCAAAGGGGAGGGCCGGGGTAAGCTCTTCGCCGGTTGATGCAATCCCGGCTTCGCGGCTGACGCCGCTCCTACAAACATGATGGCGGGTGGAGCCCCATGCCGAGCATGGCTCGGCACTACAGGTAACCCACGTCTCGTGATCTGCATCCCCGCAGTCCGCCCGCGCTCCTGCATAATCAGCACGATGAGCGTCCTGCGTTTTGACAATGTCAGCAAACACTATGCCGGTGGCCATCAGGCGCTGCTGGATGTCAGCTTCGAGGTGGCGGCCGGCGAGATGCTGTTCGTCACCGGGCACTCCGGTGCCGGCAAGAGCACCTTGCTCAAGCTGATCCATCTCAGCGAACGGCCCAGCCGTGGCGCGGTCATCTTCGGCGAGCGCAATCTGCTGAAGGTGCGCGGCGGCAAGGTTGCCCTGCATCGGCGCGAAGTGGGCGCGGTCTACCAGGACCATCGCCTGCTGGTGGACCGCAGCATTGGTGAAAACGTGGCCCTGCCACTCATCTTGCGTGGCGACCGCCGTGCCGATACCGGCAAACGGGTACGTTCGGTGCTGGAGCGGATGGGCCTGGGCCACCGCGAGAAGGCGCTGCCCAGCGAACTGTCGGCCGGGGAGCAGCAGCGCGTCGGCATTGCCCGTGCAATTGTTGCCGAGCCCAAACTGCTGGTGGCCGACGAACCCACCGGCAACCTCGATCCGACCCTGGCGGCGGAAATCATGACCTTGTTCGCCGAACTGCCGGCGCGCGGTACCAGCGTGCTGGTGGTCAGCCATGACCTTGCCCTGCTCAAACAGATGCGCAAGCGCGTGTTGATCCTCGACCACGGCCGTCTGGTCGATGACATCTCGCCGCAGGACCTGGCCGAATGACTACCAGCAACAATGCCGAGCAGGCCAAGACGAGCAGCAATACAAACGCCAGCACGGCAGCACCGTCGCGGCTGGCCACCTGGATCAACCACCATCTGCACAGCGTGGTTTTCAGCCTTGGCCGCGCGTTGCGCCGCCCGTGGGCTACCGCGCTGACGGTGGCGGTGATGGCGCTGGCGCTGGCGCTACCGTTGGGGCTGTCGATCGGTTTGGACAACCTCAAGCATTTCTCCGGCAGCGTGCAGCAGTCGCGCGATATCAACCTGTTCCTGAAGACCGACGTCGATGGCGTCGCGGCGCAGGAACTGGCCAAGGCCCTGCGCGACCGTGCCGATGTGGCGCAGGTGCAGCTGCGTACGCCGGACGAAGGCCTGGCCGAGCTGCGCCAGAACGCAGGTCTTGGCGAAGCCATCGATGCGCTGGGTGAAAACCCGCTGCCCACGCTGCTGATTGTGACCCCGGCCGACGGCGTCGACGCCGCCCTGGCCAAATCGCTGGAAACCCTGCCGCAGGCCGATCTGGTCCAGCACGACGCGCTCTGGCGGCAGCGGCTGGATGGCTGGCTGAACTTCGGCGCGCGCCTTGTGCAGGTGTTGTCGGTGCTGCTGGGCCTGGGTGCAGCGCTGGTGGTCGGTAATACCGTGCGTCTGGACATTCAGGCACGGCGTGAGGAAATCGGTGTGCTGCAGTTGCTGGGTGCCAGTGATGGCTTCATCCGTCGCCCGTTCGTCTATATGGGCGCGTGGTACGGGCTCGCTGCCGGTGCGCTCGCGCTGGGCCTGATCGGCGTATGCGGGCTGGCCCTGCGTGCTCCACTGGCCAACCTGTCGCAAAGCTACGGTAGTCCCTTCATGTTGCAAGGCCTGGATTTGCTGCATTCGGGCATGGTGCTGGTAGGCACCACGATTCTGGGTTGGTTGGGGGCATGGCTGGTGACCGGTCACTTCCTCAGGCAGACTCGCCCGACTGAAACCTGAGGCCCGCATGTCCACGCACGAGCTCAAGCATCTGATCAGCGACGCGCCGCGGGTAATGGTGGTCGATGGATCCAAACTGGTACGGCGCCTGATCAGCGACGTGCTCAAGCGCGAACTGCCGGATGTCGAGGTGGTTGGCTGCGCCAGCATTGCCGAGGCGCGTGAAGCGCTGGCGGCTGGCCCGGTGCACTTGGTCACCACCTCGCTGGCCCTGCCTGATGGCGATGGCTTGGCGCTGGCACGTGGCGTGCGCGAAACCGCGGGGCAGGCCTACGTGCCGGTGATTGTGGTTTCCGGCGACGCCCAGCAGCATCTGGAACAGCGCCGCTTCACCGAATACGTCACCGATTATTTTGACAAGGCGCTGGGCCACGAAGCCCTGGCGACCTTCATCCGTGGCTATGTGCAGCCCGAGCCGGTGGCCAATGCCACGGTGCTGTATGTCGAAGACAGCCGCGTGGTGGCCGAAGCCACCAAGCGCATGCTCGAACGCCATGACCTGCATGTTGTGCATGTGCTCACCGCCGAGGACGCGTTCTCGCTGCTCACCGCTGAGTCGCTGGGCCGCACCACGCGCCAGGTGGATCTGGTGCTGACCGACGTCACCCTCAAGGGCGAGCTCAGCGGCCGCGATGTGGTCGAACGCATCCGCGTCGACTTCGCCTATGGCAAGCGACGCCTGCCGGTGCTGGTGATGACCGGCGACAGCAACCCGCACAACCAGTCGGCGCTGCTGCAGTCCGGCGCCAATGACCTGGTGCAGAAACCCATTGAAGAACGTCTGCTGGTGACCAAGGTGCTGTTCCAGCTGCGGCTGGCGCGCATGGCACAGCCGGCGGTGGTGCTGTGAGCGAAGACGGCGCACAGATCCAGCTTGAGCCCAGTTGGAAGGCGCGCATCGGCGATTGGCTGCGGCGTCCGGAGATGCGTGAACTGTCGGCCTTCCTGCGCAAGCGCAAGGCGTCGGGCGCCCATGTGTTCCCGCCCGGGCCGGAAATCTTTGCTGCTTTCAACGCCACGCCGTTCGAGCAGGTAAAGGTGGTGGTGCTGGGCCAGGACCCGTATCACGGCTACGGCCAGGCGCATGGTTTGAGTTTCTCGGTGATGCCGGGTGTGCCGGTGCCGCCGTCACTGCTCAACATCTACAAAGAGCTTGAAGCCGACCTGGCCATCCCACGCCCGGACCACGGCTGCCTGTTGCCATGGGCGCAACAGGGCGTGCTGCTGCTCAATGCCGTGCTGACGGTGGAAGAGGGCAAGGCTGGCGCACATCAGGGCCGCGGTTGGGAGGGTTTCACCGACCATGTGGTCGACGTGCTCAACCGTGAGCGCGAAGGCCTGGTGTTCCTGCTGTGGGGCGCCTACGCCCAGAAGAAAGGCAAGGTCATCGATACCCGCCGCCACCGCGTGTTCAAGGCGCCGCATCCTTCGCCGTTGTCGGCGCACCGTGGGTTCCTCGGCTGCCATCATTTCTCGCAGACCAACGACTACCTGCAACGGCGCGGGCAAACCCCGATCCGCTGGGACCTATCCTGAGTTGTGCGCAGATTTTTGTCGTAAGAGTGCCAAAGAACCTGGTGCGAGTTAGCTAAAGCGGCTCTTTGCCTCGCGCGACGATTCTTGCGGGGGTCTTACGGGAATGTGGTTATATGCCGCGGCGAATGCTGTGCAGCGTGCATGGCACGCGGGTTCCATACCGGTGCAGGGGCTATATGTTCAAGCAAATCGTCGGGCGCGCTCGCGCCGCTCTGTCGTGCGTGCGTCAGCTGCTGCACGCGCAGCCCTCACACCGGGCTGCCCGCACGTTGGCGGCCGTTGCCGTACTGCTATGTGCCACCGTCATAGCTGCGCCGGCGATGGCACAGGAAGTGAGGTTGACGTCGGTCAGCACCAACAGCTACAGCGCGAAGGGGCAGGTAATCGTCTTCACTTTCAGCGTGGATAGCCACGACACGCCCATCACTGGGGTTACGTTCGACAACGGTGCGCCCAGTCCGTTGACCGACGGTACCTGCAGCACCATCACCTTCACCGGTACTTGTACGGCCACCTACACGATCAACGACGATGACATGGCGCAGGGGCGGGTGCTGGTATCGCCTTCGTTCCAGATGTGGCGCCTGGATAGCAAAGGCCAAAATTCTCGGTGGGCCAGCGGCGATGTCTCCACGTCACCCCGGCCGTTCTGGATTCTCGCCAAGAGCACGCCGTCGGACCCGGGTAATGTGGCCGCGGTTGCCGGTGTGGGTTCGGCCTCAGTCAGCTTCTCGCCTTCCAACGTACCCGGCGGTGCGACGGTGACGTATCTCGTCATGTCCACCGATTTCACCGCAACGGCGCAAGGCAACAGCAGCCCCGTCGTGGTTACCGGGCTGACCCCGGGCAAATCGTATCAGTTCAATGTGCAGGCAATGAGCGAGGGATACTTCAGTTTGCAGGTGGGGCCCAGCGATCCGGTAGTGCCTACCGCGCCGAATGTGAGCATTGCGGTCTCCCCCGCCTCGGTAGGCGAGGACAGTGGCACGCCGTTGGTCTACACCGTCACCCGCAATGTTGCGCTGACAACGCCGACCACGGTGAACCTGACTTTTACCGGCACCGCCACCGCTGGCATCGATTACAGCGGGAATGTGGCATCGGTAACCATTCCGGCCAATGCCAGCAGCGCCACGTTGAGCCTTGTCCCGGTTGCCGATACCACGGCAGATGCAGATAAAACCGCCGTCGTCAGCGTGGCCGCCGGGACTGGTTACACCGTAGGCAGCCCAAGTTCGGCTACCGGCACCATCCTCAATGTCAACCAACCCATGCTGTCGATAAGTGATGTCAGCCAAAACGAAGGCAATGCAGGCACGACGCAATTTAACTTCACAGTGAGCCTGAGCAAGCCCGCCGGCGCGAACGGGGTGACCTTCGCGTTCAGTACTGCTGATGGCACCGCGACGGCGGGCAGCGACTACGACGCCGCTTCAGGCGTGGTCAGCATGGCAATGAGTAGCTCCACCGCACAAATTTACGTGGAGGTAAAAGGTGATACCACCTACGAACCCGATGAAACCTTCTTCGTCAACCTGATGAATGTGTCCGGTGCCACAATGGGGGACGTGCAGGGTGTGGGCACAATTTTAAATGACGATCCTGTTCCTGCGCCCACCATAAGCAGCATTGCACCCAACAACGGCGGTGCCGCCGGAGGTACGTCCGTCACCCTCACCGGTGCCAATTTCAGCGGTGCCACTGCGGTGAAGTTTGGCGCCACGGCTGCTGCAAGTTATACCGTCAACAGCGCCACCTCCATCACCGCCACCTCGCCGGCCGGCAGTGCCGGCACGGTGGATATCACGGTGACGACCGCAGGGGGTACCAGCGCTGCCAGTGCGGCGGACCAGTTTACCTATGTCAGCCCGCCGAACGCCGCTCCAATTACTGTGTCGAATGTTCCTTACAACAGCGGCTCCGTCCCTATCCTGCTCGATACCAGCAACCATGTCACCAGCGTGGCGGTGGTCTCGGCGGCCAGCCACGGCACCGCCGCAGCCATCGGTAACTCCCTCACCTACACGCCGGTAGCGGGGTATGCGGGGTCGGACAGCTTTACCTATACCCTTACCAACGTCGCAGGCACCTCCACACCGGCCACGGTGACGGTAACGGTATTGCCGCCCACCATCATGGTAAGCCCAGCCACCCTGCCGGCCGCCGTGGTGGGTACGAGTTACAGCCAGACTGTAAGCGCCAGTGGTGGTGCCGCGCCGTACCGCTATGCGCTTGTTGGAACACCGCCGAATGGGTTGGTGCTCAGCTCCGCCGGTGTGCTTTCTGGTATGCCAACGGCGCAGGGCACCTTCAACTTTGGAGTGGAAGTGAAGGATTCGAGCACCGGCGTTGGCGCGCCGTTCTCGAGGATCGAGGGCTATTGGCTGACGGTGTTGCCGCCGCTCACCGTGACGTCCATCACCCGCAATGGCAGTTCATCAACCAATGCCAGCAGCCTGTCCTTCAGTGTGACCTTCTCCGAGCCGGTTAGCGGGGTGGATTCAAACGATTTCAGTTTGACGTCAACCGGCAACGCTGGCGGCATCGTGTCGCAGATAACAAGCTCCGGCAGCTTGTATACGGTGAGGGTGGACAACGTCTCCGGCAACGGCACCCTGCGGCTGGATCTCAACGCCAATGGTACCGGTATCCAGGGGGTGGCGTTGGGCAATGCCATCGCCGGCGGTTTTACCGCGGGCCAGGTCTACACCGTGGATACGGCTGCACCGGAGGTCGCGTCGGTGAGTGTGCCTGCGGCCGGCCGTTATCCAGCCGGAAGCACGTTGGCTTTTTTGGTCACTTTCAACGAAGTGATTGTCGTAACCGGCACCCCGCGGCTGGCCCTGATGGTAGGGGGCAGCACGGTATACGCCAACTATGTTGGGGGCAGCGGTACGCAGTCGTTGCTTTTCAGCTATACCGTGGCCAGCGGCGACCGCGACGACGACGGTATTGCCGTGGGTGCGCTGGGCCTCAATGGCGGCAGCCTGAAGGATGAGGTGGGCAACGATGCCAGCCAGACCCTTAATAATGTGAGTACCACCAGCGCTGTGTTGGTGGGATTGATGACGCAGGCGATCACCGCTTTCACGGCCACCCCGGCCAGCCCGGTGTTCTCGGCTGGCGGCACGTTTGCCGTGTCGGCAACCGGCGGTGCCTCGGGTGAGGCGGTGCTGTTTGCCTCCACCACGCCGGCTGTGTGTACTGTCGCCGGTTCCACGGTGACGATGGTCAGCGC
Source organism: Stenotrophomonas sp. STEN030 (assembly GCF_056759995.1). Taxonomy (NCBI): domain Bacteria; kingdom Pseudomonadati; phylum Pseudomonadota; class Gammaproteobacteria; order Lysobacterales; family Lysobacteraceae; genus Stenotrophomonas; species Stenotrophomonas sp. STEN030. The sequence continues at coordinate 6,785 of NZ_JBRREB010000006.1, forward strand.
CGGCACCTGTGAGCTGACGGCGAATCAGGCCGGCAATAGCGATTACAGCGCGGCGCCGCAGGAACCCTTGAGTGTCACGATTGGTGCTGGCACGCAGGCGATCACCGGTTTCACGGCCACTCCGGCCAACCCGGTGTTCGCGGCTGGCGGCACGTTTGCCGTGAGTGCCAACGGTGGCGCGTCGGGTGAGGCGGTGCTGTTCGCTTCGACCACGCCGGGTGTATGTACGGTCGCCGGTTCGACGGTGACGATGCTTAGTGCAGGTACCTGTGCGTTGACCGCCGACCAGGCAGGCAATAGCAACTACAGCGCGGCACCGCAGGAAACCTTGAGCGTCACGATTGGTGCGGCCACGCAGGCGATCACGGGATTTGTTGCCAATCCGTCGGCACCGGTGTTCTCGGCCGGCGGCACGTTTGCCGTGTCGGGAACCGGCGGTGCTTCGGGTGAGGCGGTGGTGTTTGCTTCGACCACGCCGGCTGTTTGTACGGTGGTGGGCTCGACGGTGACGATGGTTGCTGCGGGCAGCTGCGCATTGACTGCGGATCAGGCCGGCAACGGCAATTACAACGCGGCGCCGCAGGAACCCTTGAGCGTCACGATTGGTGCTGGTACGCAGGCGATCACGGCTTTCACGGCCACTCCGGCCAACCCGGTGTTCTCGGCTGGCGGCACATTTGCCGTGTCGGCAACCGGCGGTGCTTCGGGTGAGGCGGTGCTGTTTGCTTCGACCACGCAGGGCGTATGTACGGTCGCCGGTTCGACGGTGACGATGGTCAGTGCAGGTACCTGTGCGTTGACCGCCGACCAGGCAGGTAATGCCAACTACAACGCCGCACCGCAGGAAACCTTGAGCGTCACGATTGGTGCGGCCACGCAGGCGATCACCGCTTTCATGGTTACTCCGACCAACCCGGTGTTCTCAACTGGCGGCACGTTTGCCGTGTCGGCAACCGGCGGTGCGTCGGGCGAGGCGGTGCTGTTCGCTTCGACCACGCCGGGTGTATGTACGGTCGCCGGTTCCACTGCGACGATGGTCAGCGCCGGCACCTGTGAGCTGACGGCGAATCAGGCGGGCAACGGCAACTACAGCGCTGCACCGCAGGAAACCTTGAGCGTCACGATTGGTGCGGCCACGCAGGCGATCACCGGTTTCACGGCCACTCCGGCCAACCCGGTGTTCTCGGTTGGCGGTACGTTTGCTGTGAGTGCCAACGGTGGCGCCTCGGGTGAGGCGGTGCTGTTCGCTTCGACCACGCCTGGTGTATGTACGGTCGCCGGCTCGACGGTGACGATGGTCAGCGTAGGCACTTGTGACCTGACGGCGAATCAGGCCGGCAACGGCAACTACAGCGTCGCGCCGCAGGAAGTTCTGAGTGTGTCGATTGGGCTGGCGTCGCAATCGATCACCGGGTTTGTTGCCAATCCGTCGGCGCCGGTGTTCTCGGCGGGCGGCACGTTTGCTGTGAGTGCCAATGGTGGCGCCTCGGGTGAAGCGGTGCTGTTTGGCTCGACCAGGCCGGCTGTTTGCACGGTCGCCGGCTCGACGGTGACGATGGTCAGCGCAGGCACTTGTGACCTGACGGCGAATCAGGCCGGCAACGGCAACTACATCGCCGCGCCGCAGGAAGTTCTGAGTGTGTCGATTGGGCTGGCGTCGCAATCGATCACCGGGTTTGTTGCCAATCCGTCGGCACCGGTGTTCTCGGCCGGCGGTACGTTTGCGCTTAGTGCCAACGGTGGTGCCTCGGGTGAGGTGGTGCTGTTTGCTTCCACCACGCCGGCCGTGTGTACGGTCGCGGGCTCGACGGTGACGATGGTTGCCGCGGGCAGCTGTGCACTTTCTGCCGACCAGGCAGGTAATGCCAACTACAACGCCGCACCGCAGGAAACCTTGAGCGTCACGATTGGTGCGGCCACGCAGGCGATCACCGCTTTCACGGCATCTCCGGCCAACCCGGTGTTCTCTGCCGGCGGTACGTTCACCGTGTCGGCAACCGGCGGTGCTTCGGGCGAGGCGGTGCTGTTCGCTTCGACCACGCCGGGTGTATGTACGGTCGCCGGTTCCACTGCGACGATGGTCAGCGCCGGCACCTGTGAGCTGACGGCGAATCAGGCGGGCAACGGCAACTACAGCGCTGCACCGCAGGAAACCTTGAGCGTCACGATTGGTGCGGCCACGCAGGCGATTACCGCTTTCATGGCTACTCCGGCCAACCCGGTGTTCTCGGTTGGCGGCACGTTTGCCGTGTCGGCAACCGGCGGTGCGTCGGGCGAGGCGGTGCTGTTTGCTTCGACCACGCCGGGTGTATGTACGGTCGCCGGTTCCACGGCGACGATGGTCAGCGCCGGCGGCTGTGAGCTGACGGCGAATCAGGCCGGCAACGGCAACTACAGCGCTGCACCGCAGGAGACCTTGAACGTCACGATTGGTGCGGCCACGCAGGCGATCACCGGTTTCACGGCCTCTCCGGCCAACCCGGTGTTCTCTGCCGGCGGTACGTTCACCGTGTCGGCAACCGGCGGTGCTTCGGGCGAGCTGGTCGTGTTTGCTTCGACCACGCCGGGCGTGTGTACGGTCGCCGGTTCGACGGTGACGATGCTTAGTGCAGGTACCTGTGCGTTGACCGCCGACCAGGCAGGCAATAGCAACTACAGCGCGGCGCCGCAGGAACCCCTAAGCGTCATGATTGGTGCGGCCACGCAGGCGATCACCGCTTTCACGGCCACTACGGTCAGCCCGGTGTTCTCGGCTGACGGCACGTTTGCCGTGTCGGCAACCGGCGGTGCCTCGGGTGAGCCGGTGCTGTTTGCTTCGACCACGCCGGCCGTGTGTACGGTTGCCGGTTCGACGGTGACGATGGTCAGCGCCGGCACCTGTGAGCTGACGGCGAATCAGGCCGGCAACGGCAACTACAGCGTCGCGCCGCAGGAAGTTCTGAGTGTGTCGATTGGGCTGGCGTCGCAATCAATCACCGGGTTTGTTGCCAATCCGTCGGCGCCGGTGTTCTCGGCCGGCGGCACGTTTGCCGTGAGTGCCAACGGCGGTGCTTCGGGCGAGGCGGTGCTGTTCGCTTCGACCACGCCGGGTGTATGTACGGTCGCCGGTTCCACGGCGACGATGGTCAGCGCCGGCACCTGTGAGCTGACGGCGAATCAGGCGGGCAACGGCAACTACAGCGCTGCACCGCAGGAAACCTTGAGCGTCACGATTGGTGCGGCCACGCAGGCGATCACCGCTTTCACGGCCACTCCGGCCAATCCGGTGTTCTCGGCCGGCGGTACGTTTGCGCTTGGTGCCAATGGCGGTGCCTCGGGTGAGGCGGTGCTGTTTGCCTCCACAACGCCGGCCGTGTGTACGGTGGCAGGCTCGACGGTGACGATGGTTGCTGCGGGCAGCTGTGCACTTACTGCCGACCAGGCAGGTACTGCCAGCTACAACGCCGCGCCGCAGGAAACCTTGAGCATCACGATTGGTGCGGCCGCGCAGGCGATCACCGGTCTCACGGCCACTCCGGCCAACCCGGTGTTCTCGGCGGGCGGCACGTTTGCCGTGAGTGCCAACGGTGGCGCCTCGGGTGAGGCGGTGCTGTTTGCTTCCACCACGCCGACTATTTGTACGGTGGCAGGCTCGACGGTGACAATGGTTGCTGCGGGCAGCTGTGCACTTACTGCCGACCAGGCAGGTACTGCCAGCTACAACGCCGCGCCGCAGGAAGTTCTGAGTGTGTCGATTGGCCTGGCGTCGCAATCGATCACTGGGTTTGTTGCCAATCCGTCGGCGCCGGTGTTCTCGGCGGGCGGCACGTTTGCCTTGAGTGCCAACGGTGGCACCTCGGGTGAGGCGGTGCTGTTTGCTTCCACCACACCGGCTGTTTGTACGGTGGTGGGCTCGACGGTGACGATGGTTGCCGCCGGCAGCTGTGCACTTACTGCGGATCAAGCAGGCAATGCCAGCTACAGCCCGGCACCGCAAGTGAATCTGCAGGTGGTGATTGGCAAGGCCTCACCGGTGTTGTCGTGGCTGGCTGATCTGCGCAAGCGCCGTGGGGAAGCCGCCTTCGACCTGCCGGACCCCGGCAGCGACGGCCCGGGTGGCTTCAGCTTCCAAAGCAGTGATGCCAATGTTGCACGTATCGACGGTCGTACCGTGACACTGGTGGGCGCGGGCACCGCAACCTTGACGGCAACCCAGGCTGCGTCAGCGGACTTCATTGAGGCAAGCGTAAGCCTGCAGCTGACCGTGGATGAACGTCCTGATCCCAGCCACGATCCGGGCGTTGCGGCCGGCGTACAGGCTCAGGTGGATGCCAGCCTGCGCTTCGTGCAGGCCCAGCAGGACAACATCCGTTCGCGGTTGAGTCAGCTGCGTCACGGCGGCAGTGCTTCCTCGCACGCGATGTCTGTGAACCTGCAAGGTGCCGCCGGGCAACAGGGCCTGTCGTTGAATGCGGGGCAGCTGGGCTCGCCGTCGCCGAAGCTGCCGGCGGGTTGGGGTTTCTGGAGCGCAGGCGCCATCCAATGGGGCGAACGGGATGCGCGCGGCAATGCCGAAGGTGCCAAGTTCCGCACCGATGGCGTCAGCGTGGGCATGGACCGTCGTTTCGGCGAGCATGCGGCCTTGGGCCTTGCTGGCGGCTTTGGCTGGAACGAAACCGACTTCAACACCGTCGGGTCGGGAATGGATTCGCGCCAGCGCTCGTTGGCGATGTACGGCAACTGGCATGACCGTGCCTGGTTCGTCGATGGCTTGGTAGGCTGGGGCCAGCTGGATTTCGATATCCGGCGACGCAGCAATGATGTTGGTGCGTCAGCCACGGCCTCGCGCGAAGGCAAGCAACACTACGCTTCGTTGAGCCTGGGCTACGACCATCAGGGCGAGGTGGGCATGCTTACCGGCTATGGCCGGCTGGACGCCAGCCGTACCACCTTGCAGGCCTATCGCGAGCATGGGCTGGGCGATTACGACCTGCAATACCGCCGGCAGACGTTGGACAGCAGTACCGCTGCGCTCGGTGTGGAAGGGCGTTATGCGTTCCGCACCGCGCGCGCGTCGGTGCGCCCGTCGTGGATGCTGGAATGGCGGCAGGCGCTGCGCAGCAATGGTGATGCCGCGCTGAACTATGTGGTGGCACCCAGCGAGAACGACTACCTGCTTGGGGTGCGGAGTTACAACGACAACACCTTGGCGTTTGGTGGTGGCGTGGAGTTCGGCTTCAGCAGCGGTTGGACGATGGCCCTGCAATTCCGTCGCGAGCAGGCCCGCGACGTGTTCGCCAACAGCTTCGGCATACGCCTGAGCTATGGTCAGCAGGCACCGTTGCTGGATGCCGAGCAGGCGTGGTGGCGCGAAAGCGGGCTGACCCGGCCGCAGTTGGAGGCCGTTCCCAGAGGCGGTAAGTAAGCGTCGTAGCGCAGACGGCGGCTGGTCACCACAGGTGGCCAGCCACGCAGGCGGCTGCTGGCTGAATCACCTGGCTGCTTGTCATATCGCGGTGACCTTGGCTTTGCTACCTTGGGGAAGTTGGGAATACCGTCGTTGCTGCCGCCTATTCAGGTTTGACCTCGAGTTTGCGAACAAAAACAGAACGCTGGAACTTTTTCTGTACTGAGCAGTCCAATAGTTCGACTGCTAAGATGAGGTCCTATGAACCTGAACACCTCTACTGCCCTTGTGGCAAACAATCTCCCGATCCCCAGTGCGCTCGGTTCGCTGGACGCCTACATCGGTGCCGTGCACCAGATCCCGGTGCTGTCGGTCGATGAGGAACAGGAACTGTCGCGTCGCTTCCGCGACGAGCAGGATCTGCACGCCGCACGTGAGCTGGTGCATTCGCACCTGCGCTTCGTCGTGCACGTGGCCCGCGGCTACAACGGCTACGGCCTGCAGCTGGGCGACCTGATCCAGGAAGGCAACATCGGCCTGATGAAGGCGGTCAAGCGCTTCGACCCGGACATGGGCGTGCGCCTGGTGTCCTTCGCGGTGCATTGGATCCGTGCCGAGATGCACGAGTTCATCCTCAAGAACTGGCGCATCGTCAAGGTCGCCACGACCAAGGCGCAGCGCAAGCTGTTCTTCAACCTGCGCAAGTCCAAGACCCGCCTGGGCTGGATGAATGCCGCTGAGGTCAGCGCCGTCGCCAAGGATCTGAACGTCTCCGAGCGTGAAGTGATGGAGATGGAATCGCGTCTGTCCGGTCGCGACATCGGGTTTGATGCGCCGTCGGATGAAGACGACGACCATGCACCGCCGTCGCCGGCTGCGTATCTGGTCGCACGCGATGAAGATCCGTCGCAGGCCTATGAGCGCGAAGACAGCGAAGACAACCAGCTGAGCCTGCTGCGCGAAGGTCTGTCCAAGCTCGACCAGCGTTCGCGCGACATCATCGCCCGTCGTTGGCTGGACGCCGACAGCAAGGTGACGCTGCAGGAACTGGCAGATGAGTACGGCGTTTCCGCCGAACGCATCCGCCAGATCGAAGCCAACGCGCTGAAGAAGATGAAGGCATTGTTTGCCGCCTGAGCAAGGCAGCAGCAGTGACACGAAGGCCCGGGGAAACCCGGGCCTTTTTTCTGTAGTGCCGAGCCATGCTCGGCAATGGGGCCTTACCCGTAGCGCAAGGCCATGTAGTGCCGAGCCATGCTCGGCAGGGGCCTTACTCGTAGCGCAAGGCATGTAGTGCCGAGCCATGCTCGGCAGGGGCCTCATGCACGGACCAACCGTCACTGGTAAGGCTCCAGCCGAGCATGGCTCGGCACTACAGGGGAACCTGCCGTCACCGGTAAAGCCTCTGCCGAGCATGGCTCGCACTACAGGGGAACCTACCGTTGCCGGTAAGGCCACAGCCGAGCATGGCTCGGCTCTACAGAGGAACCTACCGTTGCCGGTAACGCTCCTGCCGAGCATGGCTCGGCACTACGAGACGATTCTCATCACCGGTAGGCAGGCTTTCCCGTGTAGATTCGGCATTCCTCTTGCAGACGGACCCGATGATGAAAGGACAGTGCCTGTGTGGTGCGATCGAAGTGCTCGCCAATGAGCGTTCGCAAATCGGCCTCTGCCATTGCAGCATGTGCCGACGTTGGTCCGGTGGACCGATGTTCGCCGTGCATTGCGACGACCAGGTGCAGGTCATCGGCAGCGCGTTGAAGACCTATCGATCCTCCGACTGGGCCGAGCGCGGCTTCTGCTCACAGTGCGGCACGCACCTGTACTACCGGCTGGTGCCAGCTGGCGAATATTTCGTGTCCGCGGGGCTGTTCCAGGAGCAATCCTTCGAACTGGCCAACCAGATCTTCATCGATGAAAAGCCGTCGTACTACGAGCTGGCCAACCAGACGCCAACGATGACCGGGCGCGAAGTATTCGAGCAGTTCGCCAACGGCAACAGTTGATTGTCGCTGGCCTGGCTTCGATCAACCCGCGGGCTCCTTGCCATCCTCCTCGTCGGCATCGCCGAGGATGATGCGCGCGCTGCGCTGGTAGCTCCAATACGCCACCGCCCAGTTGAGCAGCACCACCAAGCGGTTGCGGAAGCCGATCAGGAAGAACACGTGCGCGGCCAGCCAGAACCACCAGGCCAGCAAACCGGACAGCTGCAGCTTGCCGACATGCACGATCGCCGCCATGCGGCCGATCGTGGCGAGATTGCCCTGGTCGTTGTAGCGGAATGGCGGCGGCGCTGGCTTGCCATCAAGACGCGCGCGGATCACCTGCGCCACGTACTTGCCCATCTGCTTGGCGGCCGGCGCCACGCCCGGCACCGGCCGACCGTTGGCCTGCATCAGCGCCACCAGATCGCCACCGGCGAAGATCTCCGGGTGGTCGGGAATCGTGAGGTCCGGTTCCACCTGTACGCGGCCCGCGCGGTCCAGCGGCACGTCCAGCGTGCGCGCCAGCGGTGAGGCGGCGACGCCGGCTGCCCACACGACGGTGCGCGCTGGCACGTGGGTGTCACCAAGCTGGAAGCCCTGTCCGTCGATATGGCTGACGGCGGTGCCGGTCAGCACTTCCACGCCCAGCTTCTCCAACTGGCGGCGCGCCTTCAGTGACAGCACTTCCGGGAAGGTGGACAGCACGCGCGGCCCGGCTTCGACCAGCCGCACCTTGGCGTCGGCCGGGTTGATATGGCGGAACTCGTTCTTCAGCGTGTGGCGGGCAATTTCGGCCAGGGTCCCTGCCAGTTCCACGCCGGTAGGGCCGCCGCCAACGATGGCGAAACTCAGCCATGCCGCGCGCTTGTCCGGGTCGGATTCGGCCTCGGCGCGCTCGAAGGCCAGCAGCAGCTTGCGGCGCAGGTAAAGCGCGTCGTCCAGGGTCTTCAGGCCGGGCGCATCGGCGGCCCATTCGTCGTGGCCGAAATAGGCATGGGTGGCGCCGCTGGCAACCAGCAGCAGGTCATAGCCGATCTGGCTGCCATCGCCGAGCTGCAGCTGTTTGCTGTGCTTGTCGATGGACACCACTTCGCCCAGCCGCACTTCGATATTGCGCTGCTTGCCGAGGATATGCCGCAGTGGTGCGGCGATATCCGGCGACGACAGGCCGGCGGTGGCCACCTGGTAGAGCAGGGGCTGGAACAGATGGTGGTTGCGACGATCGACCAGGGTGATGCGCAAGGGCGCATCGGCCAGCGCACGGCTGGCCCAGAGCCCGGCGAAACCTCCGCCGACGACAACAAGGTGCGGGTGTTGCGGCATGACGTACTCCGGTGTGGCCGGTGAACCGGCCGTGGGGGCGAGTTGTCTGCGCACATCATCGCATTGATGTGCTTTGAAACAGCGATGACCGATACTGGCACTCAGCTTGCCGCCATGGAGTCACCCGTGTCTGAGCCTGAGAAGCGCATCGCGCTGTTGATCGATGCCGACAACGCACCGTCATCGAAGATCGATGAGATCCTCGTCGAAGTGGCCGCCTTCGGCGTGGCCAACGTGCGCCGTGCCTACGGCGACTGGAAGAACCCGCGACTGAAGGGTTGGGAAAGTGTGCTGCACGAGTTCGCGATCCGGCCGATCCAGCAGTTCGCCTACTCCAAGGGCAAGAACGCCTCGGACATGGCGATGGTGGTGGATGCGATGGACCTGCTGTACGCGCGCAACCTGGATGGCTTTGCGATTGTCTCCAGCGACGCCGACTTCACTCCGCTGGTGATGCGCATCCTCACCGATGGCTTGAAGGTCTATGGTTTCGGCGAACAGAAGACGCCGCTGGCCTTCGTCAACGCCTGCTCGAAGTTCATCTATCTGGAAGCGCTGGGCAATGAGCCGGCGGATGTGGTCGAGCCGGCGGTTGCCAGCAACACGCCTGCCGCCGTAGCTGCTACGGATTCGGTGGAGCCAGCTGCGGCTCCGATCAAACCACGCAGCACCAATGAGCTTCGTGGCGACACGCGCCTGCTCAATCTATTGCGCGGCGCAGTGGATGCCGTGGCGGATGAGCAGGGATGGGCCTTGCTCAGTGCGGTGGGCAATCAGATTGCCAACCGCGCATCGTTCGACTCGCGCAACTATGGCTATCGGAAGTTGAGCGAATTGATTGATGCCACCGGCCTGTTCGAGGTCAAGCGCGCCGGCAAGGCATCGGCGGTACGCGCGCTGCCACGTAAAGGTGCACGCGATGAAACCTGATTTGAGAGGAGTGGCGGAATGTTGAAAATCTGGGGCCGGCGCAATTCCAGCAATGTGCGCAAGGTGCTGTGGTGTGCCGAGGAAATCGGCCTGCCGTATGAGTCGATCGAAGTCGGCGGTGCGTTTGGTGGCACGCAGACCGCCGAGTACCGGGCGATGAACCCAAACGGGCTGGTGCCGGTGATCGAGGATCACGGTCTGCCGGTGTGGGAGTCCAACGCCATCGTGCGTTACCTGTCGGCACGTTATGCGCTGGACGTGTTGTATCCGTCCGATCCGGTTGAGCGTGCACGCAGCGAACAATGGATGGATTGGACTACCTCGAGTTTCGCGGTGGCTTTCCGTGACCTGTTCTGGGGTGTGGTGCGTACTGCGCCGGCGGACCGTGATGAAGGGCGAATTGCCGCGGCCTTGTTGCGCTGTGGTGATTTGCTGGTGGTAGTGGATGCGCACTTGGCCAAGCAGCCGTGGTTGTCCGGTGAGCGCTTTGCGATGGGCGATATTCCGCTGGGTTCCTTTATCTACGCCTGGTTTGAGATGCCCATCCAACGGCCGGAGCTGCCGCATCTGGCAGCGTGGTATGCGCGGCTGCAGCAGCGGCCGGCGTATCGCAAAGGGGTTATGACGGCGCTGACGTAGGATTTTGCGGAATGCGGAATGCTAGCCCCTCTCCCGCTTGCGGGGTGAGAGGGGCAGCTTGCGAACCATTGGTTCGCTGCCCATCGAACGCCCTTGCGCCAGCGCAAGGGCGGGGGCGCGGAGCGGGGGTTGGGGTGAGGGGGCTTTTGTCTTTTGCCTTGCCGTTTCTTTGATAGAAAACGCGCTAGAAAGAGCTGAAACAGCAAAAGCAAAAGCAAAAGCGAAAACAAAAACAAAAACAAAAACAAAAACCCCCCCATCCGCCCTTCGGGCACCTTCCCCCCGCAGGCGGGAGAAGGAAAGCAGTCTCCGTCGAATTAAAAAAGCCGCGCTGTAACCAGCGCGGCTTTTCCAATACCTCCGTGCAGGCAGCACGGTTAAACCAGCCTTAGAACTTCCAGGTCAGGCCCATGTACAACTGGCGACCGGCGTAGCTGTTGGACAACAGGCGAGCTTTGGTGTCGTTGCCCAAGTGGATGCGCTGCTCGGATTTGGTTGCATTCAGCACCGATGCGCTCAGTGTCAGATCCTCGCGGATATTGAAAGCCGCGTTGAGGTCCAATTGGTCGTAAGGCTCGCTGTAGGCATTGAAGCCATTGTTTATATCACCCACTACTTCGCCACGACGGTTGTACGAAGCGCGCGCCAGGAAGCGGGCGTTCTCGTAGAACACGGTGACATTGGCTTGGTTCTTGGCACTGCCAACCAGCGGTGATTCACCGATGGTCTCGCCATTGATCTCCACCGAAGCCATGTTGGTGTCGTTGTAGGTGTAGTTCGCCTGGATGCCAAAACCAAAGTCGAAGGTGTACTGGCCATACAGCTCGATACCCTGGGATACCGCGTCACGGCCGTTGGCGACGGTGCCATAGTTCTGCACTGTCACTGTCTGCCCGCCGACATCCATCGTCACGTCGCGCTCCACGCCGATCGTGAAATTCTTCACGTCCTTGCGGAACAGGCCAATACCGGCGACGGCCCCTGGCTTGAAGTACCACTCCATACTGAGGTCGTACTGGATTGCTTCAAATGGATCCAGGTCCTTGTTGCTGCCCGAGCCGTACCAGCCGGGATTGGTGGTGCCGCCGGTGACAAGGCGGTCATTGCTGTACTCCTCGCTGTAGTAGCTCAGGCCGCCCGGATAGGCGATGCTCGTATAGCTCGGGCGGGCGATCACCTTGGACGCGGCGCCACGCAACACCAAGTTGTCGGTGATGTCCCAGGCGATGTTGAAGCTCGGCAGGATGTCGGTATAGGTCTTGTCCAGCGAAGCCAGCTCATAGGACTTGGTGCGTGCCAATGCGTCCGGCACGCGGATCAGGTCGTTCTCGCACTGATAGCCCAAGCCGGAGTTGAGGAATGCGCCCGCGCCCGGGTCGTTGCAGGCCATTGGCGTTCCGGCGCTGTTGTCAGCCCAGTAGTCGATGAAGCGCTCGACCGAGTCGCTGGATTCGGCGTGCTGCTTGGTACGGGCCACTCGGATACCGACGTTGCCGCGCAGGCGCTCGGTGCGGAAGTTGGCCTGGAAGTAGCCGGAGTAGACCTTCTCGCCCACGTTGTAAACGAAGTCGTCCTCGCGACGGCTTTGCGCCGCGCCATAGGTCTTGTTGAGGTAGTCAATATAGGCCGGGTAGTTGATGCCCGGGAATACATTGGCGTTGAAGCCACCGGCAATGTTGCCGATCGGCTGCGACAAGAAGAAGCCGGGCTGGGCGACCCCGGCAGTTGGGTCGCAACCGGCCTGGTAGCGCTTGCTGTAGTCGCTCGGGTCGGCGCCGGGGCACACCCAGTAGGTGTTGCCGGTGTTTCGGTGCACCTTGCCGTCGCTGTATTTGGCGCCGAACTGGAACGAGTCAAGCCAGCCGCTCTCGAAGAGCTTGCTGAAATCGGCCTGGAAATGATTCTGCTTGATGCTGGTCTGCATCCATGATGAATCAGTGGAGCCTGTGTCTACTTCAGCCACTCCGTTCATCAGTTGTTGCTGCAGGTCGGGCGAGAACGTCGCAGTCGGTGTGCCGGTGATGTCCCATGCGCTGTACTGGTTGCCACTCTGCCAAATGCCATTCACCTTGCGGCGGGGCTTGGCTGACATGCGGAAGCTCATTGACGGGCCGCCTTCGGACCAGGTGCGACCGCCAGCGAAGCTAGCCTTCCACAGCGGGCTGATGTCCCAGTCCACGCTCAGGTCGGCGGTCTGCGACAGCGCCTTCTCGCGGCTGTAGGTGCCGGTCAGCTGCGGGGTCGGAATGGTGCAGTCGTCGGGTCCCCAGCCACCACCGGGCAGACCGGCGGCAGCGGCTTCCTCCTCGCTGCAGATATAGGTCTTGCCGGCAAGCTTTTCGTATTCGGCGCCAGTGACGATGGTGCCGCTCGGGTCAAAGGTGAAACCGTTGAGCAGGCGGCCGCCTTCCCAGTTGCCATCGCCGGCGACGCGGGCAAGGTTCCATTCCGGCACCTTCAGCATGTTCTGGGTGTAATTGCCTTCCAGCTCGAAGCGGAAGTAATTCGCGGTCATTGTGACGTTGTCGACTGGCTTGAACTGGAAGGTCAGCTGTCCGCCGCTACGTTCGCGCTTCTCGTCCTTCACCGCGAAGTTGACCGAGGTGGGCATGAAGAAGCCGGAGTAGTGTCCGCCGTTCTGATCGTAGATGCCGGAACGGCCCCAGAACTGATTGATGCCGGTCAAACGATTGCCATGCACATCGGTCGCCGGATTGCGGGTCGTGCCGGGTTCATTCCACACGTAGTCGTGGCTGATGTTGCCGTTGGCGTCCAGGCGATCGCTGTACCACTGCCAGTCCTCGGTGCTGGCCTCCATGGTGCGACTGCGACGGTTCTGCTGGGTGGCACCGATCAACAGGCCGAAGCGTTCGTCTTCGCTGTGCCAGGAATACATCGCCGAGGCCTGCGGATCGATACCGTTGGTGGTGTCCGACGAGGTGCCTTCGATGCTGGCGAAGCCGGAGTTGGCTTCCATGTCCAGCGGGCGACGCGTGCGCAGGATCACCGTGCCGCCGATGCCGCCTTCTTCCAGACGTGCTTCCGGTGTTTTGTACAGTTCTGCGGCCGACAACATGTTGGACGGCAGCAAGGTGTAGTTGAACGAGCGCGAGGCCTCGTTGTTGGTTTCCGAGCTGGCGACGTAGTTGCCGTTCAACTGGGTCAGGGTGAGGCCCGAGGCCAGGCCGCGCACGCTGACGTTCTTACCTTCGCCGCCGTCACGGGTAATGATCACGCCCGGCACGCGTTGCAGTGCGTCGGCCACGTTCTTGTCGGGGAACTTGCCGACATCTTCTGCAGTGATCACCTCGACCACGGCATTGGCATCACGCTTCTGCTCAAGGCTTTTTTCGATGGCGTAGCGGTAACCGGTGACGTTGACGCTGTCGAGCGTGGTGGCATCGGGGCTGGTGCTGGCCTGTTGCGCGAGCGCGGCGCCGGGAACGGCAGCCACGGCGAACAAGGCGAAGGCAATGGCGGCGGACAAACTGTCGCGGCCGTGCTTGCGTGTGATCTGTTTCATTTCTCTCCCTCTCCTGGATTGAATCGTTAACTGTCACGTTGATTTGGACTTGTATCGATCTAAAAACGGGTGAAACCGGGGCCTTGTTGCGTTCGCTCAATGATTGGTTTGGCGCTCGAGCAGGGTTCCGTTGCCGGCGATCGTGGGGGTGTCGATTTGGATCGATCTAAACGATTGGCGCGCATTTTTTAGCACAGCCGGGGGTTGGACGCATGTTGCTGCGCAATATGGCCGGGCCGGGTGGGCTTGGCGGGGCGGGGGTAGGAGGTAGTGCCGAGCATTGCTCGGCACTACGGTGGATTTTCCTGTCGATGTTGCGCCGCAGAATGCGCTGAGCGAAATGCTCATGCTTTACTTGGATCGATCTAAATTTTCGGCAAGGTGCTTCCGGGCATGCAGGTGGGGCCGCGCAGGGCGGGGTCCGGCTAGCTGCAAGTCACTGAAAACACTGCCGGGTAGCACTTTCCAAGGCCCAATGTTTGCTGCTTTTGCCCCGCTGGCTGCCGTCGTGACGGCCGTCGGGGCAGCTGCGGGGGCCAACCCGTTTTGCTGATGCCTGGCATCTCTCCCCCATCCCGTTCCCGGATGGGCTGGACATCAGCGGCCCGGCTTGGCCGGGCCAACTTATGCCGTACCGACATCGTTGCCGTACCGACCGACCCAAGGATCCAATGCATGAGCCGATCGCCATCCACCGTCCATTCCCGCCGCCGCCCGTTGGCAACGGCTGCCTGTCTGCTGGCGCTGAGTTTCGCGCCGTTGCTGCAGGCTGCGCCGTCGGCCGCGCTGGAGCGTGAGGTCAACACCTTCATCGGCAGCAAGGATGACGGCAATACCTTCCCGGGCGCGTCGGCGCCGTTTGGTCTGATCCAGGTCAGCCCGATCGGCAGCCACTACTCCGGCTGGCGCTACGACGATGAAAAGATCCGCGGCTTCGGTCATTCCTTCATTTCCGGCGCCGGGTGCTGGGAGCAGGGCGGGCAGGTCTCGGTATTGCCGGTGACCGGCAGCATTGGTCCGGGCGGTGATTTCGATACCAAGGACCCCAAGCGCTTCGACCACAAGAACTATGCCTCGGCGTACAGCCATGACGGCGAAGTAGGGCAGGCCGGTTACTACAAAGTCCGCCTGACCGATTACCGCGGCATCGACGTGGAAACCACCGCGCTGACCCGCGCCGCCGCCGAGCGCTACACCTTCAGCGTCGGCGTCAGCGAAGGCCAGGTGCTGGTCAACGTCGCCCAGGCCAACGAGCGCCATTCGGTGATCGGCAGCGTCATCGACGTGGTTGGCGATCGTGCGGTGGAGGGCAAGCTGGTCACCAAAAGTTTCTGCGGCGGCCACCAGTACACCACCTGGTTCCGCATCGAGTTCGATCGCCCGTTCAAGGCGCACGGTACCTGGGGCGAAGAAGGCGGCCTGCCCGGCGCGCGCCACAGCATGGAGGGCGAGGCCAAGCCGAATGGTGCGTGGTTGAGCTTTGATCTGGCCGATGGCCGCAGCGTTACCGCCACCAGCGCGATCTCGCACGTGGATGCCGAAGGTGCGCGCAGCAATCTGCGCAGCGATGGCATGCAGGGTGGCAAGTTGTTGAGCTTTGATCGCATGCGCGCGCTGTCGCAGGCGCAGTGGCGTGAGCAGCTTGGCAGCGTCAAGGTCGAAGGTGCAAGTTCCGATGACCGCACCGTGCTGTACACCGCGCTGTACCACGCGCTGCTGCAACCGATGACCGGCAGTGATGCCGATGGCCGCTATCGCGGCTATGACGATGTCATCCATCGCGCCGATGGCTGGACGTACTACGAGTACTTCTCGCTGTGGGATACCTACCGCACGCAGAACCAGTGGCTGGCGTTGACCCGCCCGGAAGTCGCGCGCGATATCGGCCGCAGCCTGCTTGCCATCAACGAGCAAGGCGGCTGGTTGCCGCGCTGGGGCTATGCCAACTTCGAAACCAATGTGATGACTGGCGACCCGGTAACGCCGTTTATGGTTGACCTGTGGCGCTTTGGTGCGCTGAAGGGCCGCGAGGCGGAAGCCTGGGGTGCACTGCGCCGCAACGCATTCGAGGTGCCGCCGATCAATTCGCGTCATGCCGGTCGTTCCGGTAACGCCAGCTATCTGGCCAACGGCTATGTTGGTTACGACCGTGCGTACCCATCCAAGGGCATGGACGTTGATCCGCACCACGGCGGCTCGGCAACGCTGGAATACGCACTGGCCGATTGCGCTTTGGCACAGATGGCTGATGGACTGGGCCACGCCGACGATGCAGCGACTCTGCGCACTCGCGGTGGCAATTGGCACAAGGTATGGGATGCCGATGTGCGTGATGCCGAAACCGGCTTCACTGGTTTCCCGCGTCCGCGTGACGAGAACGGCAAGTGGTATACGCCGGCCGATGGCCATTACAGTCCGCGTTCGGAACATGGCTTCCATGAGGGCACTGGTTGGCAGTACCAGTGGCTGATGCAACAGGACGTGCCAGGCATGCTGCAGGCCATGCACGGCCGCGAACAGGCCGGCAAGCGCCTGGATGCGTTCTTCGCTTACGACGCGTTGCTGCAGGCGCCGCTCACCGCCGCACGCAAGGAATGGGTGGTTGGCCCGTACAGCTATTACAACCAGTACCGCTACAACCCCAACAATGAGCCCGACCTGCATTCGCCGTGGATGTATACGCTGATCGGCCAGCCGTGGAAGACCGCTACCGTGGTCCGTGCCGCGCAGCAGCTGTTCACCAATGCGCCGAACGGCGTCACCGGAAATGACGATCTGGGCACGATGTCGGCCTGGTACCTGTTCAGCGCGCTGGGCCTGTACCCGGCAGTGCCGGGCAGCGGCCAGTTCCTGCTGCATGCACCGCGCTACAGCAAGGCCGAGATCACCCTGGGCAACGGCCGCACGCTGCGCCTGCAGGCGCCGGGCGCTGATCCGCGCAGCCTGCAGTACATCCAGAGCGTGCAGGTCGATGGCAAGCCGCAGCCGGCGGTGTGGCTGGATTGGCAGCGCCTGCAGCAGGGCGGCGATGTGCGCTTCACCCTCGGTGCGCAGGCACCGGAGCAGGGCTGGGGCACCGCAACGGCCGACCTGCCGGTGTCGTACTGCGCCACCCCAGGCAGCGCCCAGCTGTGAGCAAGGGCAGCGCCAAGGCCGGCAACAAGGGCGCGGGCAGCGCAAGCGCTGGTCGCGATCCTATAGGCTTGGCGCATCCCGGAACCGCAGCGGAAATGATGAAAGACACTTCTACCGGCGCCAAGGGCGCACGCAAGACCGGCCAACGCGCGGTCACCGTCACCGACATCGCACAGGCGGTGGGCGTGTCGCGGGCGACCGTATCGCTGGTGCTGCGTGGCAGCCCCCTGGTCAATGTCGACACCCGCGCCAAGGTCGAGGCCGAGCTGCGCAAGCAGCGGTATGTGTACAACCGCACCGCCGCCAACCTGCGGCGGCGCACTTCGTCTTCGATCGCGCTGGTGATCAACGATCTGTCCAACCCGTTCTTCGCCGAATTTGCCTCGGGCGTGGACGAAGCATTGGGTGGCAAGGGCTTCGTGACCTTGCTTGGCAGCACCGGCGAATCACCGCAGCGCCAGCAGGCGGTATTGAGCACCTTGATGGAACACACGCCGACGGGCTTCATTCTGTCGCCAGCCGAAGGCAGCGATGCCGAAGAGCTGCGGCATGTATTGGGTGCGCATGCCAACGTGCTGCTGTTCAACCGTGAACTGGCTGGCGCGGATTGGGATTTCCTCACCCTGGATAACCAGCACGGTGCGTACATGGCGACCCGTCACCTGATCGAACGCGGTCATCGTGACATCGCTTTCTTTGGCGGGCATGGCGCATCCAGTTCCTGCGCGCAGCGTCGTTTGGGTTACCAGCAGGCATTGAGTGAAGCGGGCTTGCCCTTCCATGCGGACTGGTTGATCGAGTCCGCACCCAACCGTCTGGAAGCCGCTGCACGTACCGGCGAATTGTTCGAAAGCGCACAGCGTCCCAGCGCGGCGGTCTGCTACAACGATACGGTTGCATTGGGCCTGATGCTGGGCCTGACCTCACGTGGCATACGCCCGGGTGGTGACTTCGCCGTTACCGGGTTCGACGATATCTCCGAGGCTGCGGTCGCGGTGCCGCCGTTGACCACGCTGACCGCTGATCCGCGCGAACGTGGCCGGCAGGCAGCAGCCTTGTTGCTGCAGCGTCTGGACAACCCCGACGCTGCACCGATGCGCACCGTCGCACCGGTGCAGCTGCGTATCCGCGAGAGCAGTGCAGCAAGGCCAAGTTGATTCCGTAGCCCCACCTTCCGATTACCGTATCCAGGCAGCCCACATGCACATACCAACATCGCCGTCATCTTCATCAAGCCAGTCGGCGCCCGTGGTCAATACGCGCGTGGCCTTGGCGGTGGCGACGACCATCTTCTTCATGTGGGGCTTCCTGACCTGCCTCAATGACATCCTGATTCCGCATCTGAAGTCGGTGTTCGAGCTGAACTACACCCAGGCGATGCTGGTGCAGTTCACTTTCTTCGGTGCCTACTTCCTGATGTCGCTGCCCGCAGGTCGACTGGTGGCGCGGCTTGGCTACAAGCAGGGCATCGTCGCTGGCCTGGTGATTGCCGGCATTGGTGCGCTTGGCTTCTGGCCGGCGGCTGAGCTGCGCGTCTATGGCGCCTTCCTTGCGGCCTTGTTCGTGCTGGCAACCGGCATCACCGTGCTGCAGGTAGCGGCCAATCCCTATGTCGCGCTGCTTGGTCCGGAGCGCACCAGTTCCAGCCGTTTGACGCTGGCACAGGCCTTGAACTCGCTGGGTACCGCAATCGCACCGATCTTCGGCGGCATGTTGATCCTCGGCAACACGGTGAAGAGCGCCGATGAAATCACCGCGCTGCCGCTGGCCGACCAGCTGGCCTACCGCGCGCAGGAAGCGCAGTCGGTGCAGGGGCCGTATCTTGGTCTGGCTGTGGCCTTGTTCCTGTTGGCGCTGTTCGTGTTCCTGTTCCGACTGCCGTCGCTGAGCGAGAACAGCGAGCAGGCCGACAGTGCGCGCCACAGCTACGGCGACGCATTGCGCCACAAGCACCTGCTGTTCGGCGTGCTGGGCATCTTCTTCTATGTGGGTGCCGAGGTTTCGATCGGCAGCTTCCTGGTCAACTACCTGTCGCAGCCCAACATTGGCGGTTTCAGTGAGCAGCAGGCCACGCACTATGTGTCGCTGTACTGGACCATGGCGATGATCGGCCGCTTTGCCGGCTCGTTGCTGCTGGTGCGCTTCTCGCCGCGCAAGCTGCTCGCACTGTTCGCAATGATCAACGTCGGCTTGCTGGCCCTGACCATGGGCACGGAAGGCCAGGTGGCCTTGTACTCGATCGTGGCAATCGGCCTGTTCAACTCGATCATGTTCCCGACCATCTTCGCGCTCGGCATCGAGCGCCTGGGGCCGTTGACCAACAAGGCATCCAGCCTGTTGATCATGGCCATTGTCGGCGGCGCGGTGGTGCCGTTCCTGCAGGGCATTTTGGCCGACCGCATCGGCGTGCACCATTCATTCGTACTGCCGTTGCTGTGCTACGGCTACATCATTTTCTACGGGCTGGTGGGGTCACGCGCCAGCACCGGTGTCAGCCAGAAGGACTGAGGCCAGATGGGCAAGATTGTTTGTTTCGGCGAAATTTTGATCGATCTATTAGCGCAACCGCCGGCCTCGGCCGACACCCCGCGCGCGTTCCTGCAGTACGCCGGCGGTGCCCCCGCCAACGTCGCGGTGGCGGCAGCGCGACTGGGAGCCAGCAGCCATTTCGCCGGCATGTTGGGCCGCGACATGTTTGGTGACTTCCTGCTGGAGAGCCTGCAGCAGGCCGGTGTTGAAACCGACTGCATCGTGCGCACCGACGTAGCCAAGACCGCGCTGGCCTTCGTCGCCTTGGACGCGCATGGCGAACGCAGCTTCAGTTTCTACCGCCCGCCGGCCGCGGACCTGCTGTTCCGTGCCGAGCACTATCTGGCGGCCTGCTTTGACGGCACTGCCTGCTTCCACGTCTGTTCCAACAGCCTGACCGAAGCGGATATCGCCGCAGCCACGTTCGAAGGAATGGAGCGCGCACGCGCCGCCGGCGCGGTGGTCAGCCTGGATCTGAACCTGCGCCCGGCGCTGTGGCCAGCGGGTGTCGATCCCTCGCCGCGTCTGTGGCAGGCCTTGGAACGCGCGGACCTGATCAAGCTCTCGCGCGAAGAGCTCGATTACCTGGCCGCGCCGCTTGGCGCCGATGGCGATGCACAGGTGTTGCGTCGTCTGTTGGCCGCACAGGCGCGCTGGGTGATCGTCACCGACGGTGCCGGCACGCTGCGCTGGTATACGCGCCATGGCGAAGGTGAGGTGCCGAGCTTCCGTGTACAGGCGGTGGATACCACCGCTGCCGGCGACGCCTTTGTCGGCGGCGTGCTGGTTGGGCTGGTCGAGCGTGGTGGCGCAGGCGCTGGTTTTGCGGCGTTCTGCCAGACCCCGAATGCAATCAACGGCACGCTGCGCTTCGCTGCCGCGGTGGGTGCCTTGGCGGTAACCCGCAAGGGCGCGTTTGCCGCGATGCCGTCTTTGAGTGAAGTACAGCAGCTGCTGCAGCAACAGGAAGCCATCGCATGACCACCACGCCCGATTTCCGTTCCCCGGCCTTCCTGCGCGCGCATATCGCCGACACGATGGCCTTCTACCATCCGCATTGCATCGATGCGGATGGCGGCTTCTTCCACTACTACCGTGACGACGGCAGCATCTACGACCGCAGCCATCGCCATCTGGTAAGCAGTACCCGCTTCGTCTTCAACTATGCGATGGCCTACCGCGAATATGGCAATGCCGAGTATCTGGATGCGGTGAAGCACGGCGTGCGCTACCTGCGTGACGTGCACCGCAATCCGGCCACCGGCGGTTATGCCTGGACTCTGCGCGACGGCAAGGTCGAGGACGACATGAACCACTGTTACGGCGTGGCCTTCGTGCTGTTGGCTTACAGCTGCGCGTTGAAAGCCGGCATCGAGCAGGGCCGCGAGTGGATGGACGAGACCTGGCAGCTGCTGGAACGCCACTTCTGGGAGCCGCAGCACGGCCTGTACCGCGACGAAGCCGACGCCAACTGGAACTTCACTGGTTACCGCGGCCAGAACGCCAACATGCATATGTGCGAAGCGATGCTGGCGGCGTTCGAGGCCAGCGGCGAACAGCGCTATCTGCAGCGCGCTCTGCAGTTGGCCGACAACATGACCCGTCGCCAAGCAGCCAAGGCTGGCGGTCTGGTCTGGGAGCATTACGACATCGATTGGAACATCGATTGGAACTACAACCTGGACAACCCCAAGCATCTGTTCCGGCCATGGGGTTTCCAGCCCGGCCACCAGACCGAATGGGCCAAGTTGCTGATGATCCTCGATCGCCACGTCGATGCCGATTGGCTGGTGCCGACTGCGCGGCATCTGTTCGATACCTCAATGACGCGCTCGTGGGATGAAGCGCGCGGTGGCCTGTACTACGGTTTTGCACCGGAGTCTCGCCGTCAGTCCAACATGGACGGCGCAGCGATTGGTGGCGACAGTTTCGTCTGCGACGATGACAAGTACTTCTGGGTGCAGGCCGAATCGCTTGCCGCCGCCGCGCTGCTGGCCAAGCGCACCGGCGATGCCGGCTACTGGGAGTGGTATGACCGGCTGTGGGCGTACTCGTGGCAGTACTTCGTCGATTATCGTTATGGGGCTTGGTTCCGCATCCTCGATGCCGACAACGGCAAGTACGACGACGAGAAGAGCCCGGCCGGCAAAACCGATTACCACACCATGGGCGCCTGCCACGAAGTATTGAATGTGGTGCGCGAGGGCTGACCAACAGCATTCGCATTGTTTCGGTCGCTATCCCCGCGAAGGCGGGGATCGCTCCGGGCTCTCGCGGCAACAGCGGGAGCCAGCGTCAACGAGATTCGTGCGTTGATGACGGCGACAGTTTCCTGGTCGTGTCACTCAGCAGAAACACAAGCGGAAGCAGCAACAGGGAGGAAACAGCATGCGGCACATGCACCTGAAATTTGGATCGATACAAATTCATGCTCAACACGCATGTCGCGGCCTGTTGCTGTGTGCCCTGTGGCTGACTTCCAGCGCAGCGTTGGCTGCATCCTTGCAGGCACAGTGGGAGTTCCGCCTGCTGCCGGGTGATGCACAGCTGCAGGCGCATCCGGGCATGGATGCGTGGAAACAAGCAACCGTGCCGGGTAGCGTGCATACCGACCTGATGGCCGCCGGCTTGATCGGCGATCCTTACGTAGGCGCCGCCGAAGCCGGCCTGCAGTGGATCGGCCTTGCTGACTGGGAATACCGCGCCCGTTTCGATGTGGATGCAACAACGCTTGCACGCACGCATGCCGAACTGCGTTTCGAGGGCCTGGACACCTTCGCCGAAGTCCGCCTCAACGGCCAGCCGCTGCTGAAAGCCGACAACGCGCACCGCACCTGGCGTGCCCGCGTGGACGGCCGCCTGCGCGCGCAGGGTAATGAACTGCAGATTGTGTTCCGCTCGCCGATCCGCACGCTGTTGCCACTAGTGCAGGCAATGCCGCACAAGATTGCCGGTAACTACCCTTCGCCCTACGGTGATGAGCCCAAGGACGCGATGGTCGGCAACTTCGTGCGCAAGCCGGCCTATCACTTCGGCTGGGACTGGGGCCCGCGCTACGTCACCGCCGGTGTGTGGCGGCAGGTGCACTTGGATAGCTGGGACCAACAACGCATCACCGATTTGGCCGTGCGCACCGATGCGCTGGATGCGGACAAGGCCAGGTTGAGCGTGCTGCTGCAGGTGGAGCAGGCAGAAAAGGCAGCGACCCAGCAGATCGTCATCGATGTGCGTGATCCGGACGGCAAGACGGTCGAGCAGATCAAGCGCGATGTCGCGCTGACGCCAGGTGAGAACAGCGTGTCGCTGCCCTTGCAGATCGACAAGCCGCGGCGCTGGTGGCCGGTGGGTTACGGCGCGCAGGATCGCTACACCGTGCAGGCACGGCTGGGCGACGGCAAGCAGGAAGTATTGGAATCCAGCATCCGCATCGGCCTGCGCACCGTGCAGCTGCAGCGCGAAGAGGACAAGGACGGCGGGCAGGGCTTCGGCTTCGTCATCAATGGCGTGCCGGTGTTCGCCAAGGGTGCCAATGTCATTCCGTTTGATGCCTTCCCGGCACGGGTAACCCGCGAACGCCTGCGCCGCGACCTGCAGGCCGCGCGCGATGCCAACATGAACATGCTGCGCAATTGGGGCGGCGGTTATTACGAAGACGATGCCTTCTTCGACATCGCCGACGAACTCGGCCTGCTGGTGTGGCAGGACTTCATGTTCGGCGGCGGCATGCAGCCTGGTTATGACCCCGCATTCAGGGCAAACGTCGTTGCCGAAGCGCGCGACAACATCCGTCGCCTGCGCCGCCACCCCAGCATCGTGCTGTGGTGTGGCAACAACGAAGAAGAAACCGCGTGGAAGGATTGGGGCCACGGCAAGACCTTGAAGGAGGCTGATCCGGTCTTCGCCGATAAGGTCTGGCAGGGCTACGAGGACCTGTTCGGCAAGGACCTGCGCGCTGTCGTCGCCGAGGAGGGCCTGGGCGTGCCCTACTGGGCCAGTTCGCCCAGCAATGACCTGGATACCAAGGCCAACGACTCACGCCGTGGCGACAAGCATTACTGGGAAGTCTGGGGCAACCCGGCCTTGCCGCCGACCGCATATCTGAAAGAAACCCCGCGCTTCATGTCCGAGTACGGCCTGCAGGCCTGGCCGCAGCTGTCGACCATCAACGCTTTCGCCAAGCCGGAAGAGCAGCAGGTGGATGGGCCGGTGATCCAGGCCCACCAGAAGTTCCTGGCTGGCAAGGGCAATGAGCGCTTGCTGCATTACATCGAGATGGAATTCGGTACGCCGCGGTCATTCCCTGACTTCGTCTACTTGAGCCAGATGATGCAGGCCGAAGGCATCGAGCTTGCAGCACTGCATCACCGTGCCTCGCGTCCGTACACGATGGGCTCGCTGTACTGGCAGCTCAACGATGTGTGGCCGGGTGCCTCCTGGTCCAGCGTCGACTACTACGGCAACTGGAAGGCGCTGAACTTCCACGCGCGGCGCTTCTTCGCCGAGGTGGCGGTGGCTGCGCTGCGCGATGAAGGCAGTACCCGTTTCAGTCTGCTCAACGATGGCCGTGCAGCACTGCAGGGGCAGTGGCGTGTACGCGTGCTGGATTTCGATGGGCGGGAGCTGCAGCAGCAGCGCAAGGCCATCAGCTTGCCCGCGCTTTCGGCCACCGAGGTTGCACGCCTCAGCGACGCCGAGCTGCTGCACGGCGCTGATCCAAGCCGCAGCGTCGCGGTCTTCGAACTGCTGCGTGGCGACGCAGTACTGGCACAGCGTCTTGTCTATTTCGTCCCCGCCAAGCAGCAAGCCTTGCAGCCGGCACAGCTGCACAGTGAGCTGCGCGCCGAAGGCGATCATTACCTGCTGCAGCTGCGTGCCGACAAACTGGTCCGCGGTATCTGGATCGGCTTCAACAATGCCGATGCCAGCGTCGAAGACAATGCCTTCGACCTGCTGCCGGGCCAGACCCGCACGCTGATCGTGCGCAGCACCGCACCGCTTTCCACCCTGCGCACGGCCCTGCACCTGCAGACGCTGGGCGACACCCTGCAGTCCCGTCCCGTTGCATCGCAAGACAACGCTTCCGTCGAGAGGATTCACTGATGACCCGTTCCCTGCGTACCGCCCCCCTGGTCGCCGCGCTGATGCTGGCGCTTTCCGCCTGCAGCCAGCAGGCCGCCGCTCCCGCCACCACCCCGGCCGCACCGGCCTCTGCCGCAGCACCGGCTGACGCCGCGCTTCCAGCCGTCGATGACGCCGAAGCCGCACGCATGGCCGAGCAGGTCCGTGAGGCCACCCGCCATGCCTGGCAGGGTTACATGCAGTACGCCAAGGGCCACGATGATCTGAAGCCGATCAGCGGCCAGCCGCGCGACTGGTATCCCAAGCCGTTGCTGATGTCGCCGGTCGACGCGCTGGACACGCTGCTGCTGCTCGGCCTGGACAAGGAAGCCAACGAAGCCCGTGAGCTGATCGTCACCCAGCTGTCCTTTGACCAGGACATGGATGTGCAGAACTTCGAGGTCACCATCCGTCTGCTCGGTGGCCTGCTGTCGGCCTACCAGATGACCAACGACGAGCGCCTGCTCAAGCTCGCCGATGACCTGGGCACGCGCCTGTCGCCGGTCTTCGACAGCCCGACGGGCCTGCCGTACACCCACGTCAATCTGCACACCGGCAAGACCAGCGGCAAGATCAGCAACCCGGCCGAAACCGGCACGCTGCTGCTGGAGTTCGGCACCCTGGCCAAGCTCACCGGCAAGCAGGCCTACTACGACAAGGCCAAGCGTGCGCTGGTGGAAACCCACAAGCGCCGTTCCAAGATCGGCCTGGTCGGTTTGAACATCAACGTCGAGACCGGCGAGTGGACCAACAAGGACGCCTCGATTGCCGGCGGCATCGACTCGTACTACGAGTACCTGCTCAAGTGCTGGAAGCTGTTCGGCGACGAGGACTGCAAGAAGATGTGGGACGAGAGCATCGGCCCGATCAACCAGTACCTGGCCGATGAATCCCGCCCGGGCGAGCTGTGGTACGGCCACGCCGACATGGACACCGGTGCCCGCACGTCTACCACTTATGGCGCGCTGGATGCGTTCATGCCGGGCCTGCTGGCCCTGGGCGGTGACCTGGATCGTGCCAAGCGCCTGCAGGAATCCAACCTGAAGATGTGGCGCCTGCACGACATCGAACCGGAGTCGCTGGACTACGCCAAGATGGAAGTACGCTCGCCGAGCTATGCATTGCGCCCGGAGATCGTCGAGTCCGCGTACTACCTGCACCATTACACCGGTGACGCGCGTTACCGCGGCATGGGCAAGGAGTTCTTCGATGATTTCGTGCGTTACACCCGCACCGATCACGGCTTCTCCGCACTGAAGGACGTCCGCAGCAAGGAGAAGGACGACTCGATGGAGAGCTTCCTGTTCGCCGAGACGTTCAAGTACTACTACCTGCTGTTCGCCCCGGCCAAGACCCTAGACTTCGACGGCGTGGTCTTCAACACCGAAGCCCACCCGCTGCGTCGTACCTGGTAAGAGCGAGAGCGAAGGACTAAAAGCAGAGTCGGCCGGAAGCCGAGGCTTTTTCCAGATCCAACCGAAGCTGGGCTTCCTCCCCTCTCCCGCTTGCGGGAGAGGGGCAGGGGGTGAGGGCCGCCTCGCCTAACGATCCAGACGGAAGCAGCTTTTCCGCTCTAGGTGCCCCCATCACAATCCCACCATAAGACCACGCTAAACTCCGCCACAACACGGACCATGGCGGGGGCCGATGGAGCTGTCTTCCATTCTGATCATCGACGACGACGCAGCTTCGCTGGCGAGGCTGGCTCGGCTCGTGGCTGAATTGCTGGCTGACCAACAGCCGCAGGTCCACACGGCCGATAATCTCGGCAGCGCCCGCACACTTCTGCAAACCCATCACGTCGACCTGGCCCTGGTAGACATGCAGCTGCCCGACGGCACCGGCACCGATCTGATCAGCTGGATGCAGCAGCACCTACCGCAGCTGCAGGCAGTGATCGTGTCCGCATTCGCCGAAGAAGAAACCATTTTCGCCGCGCTCCGCGCAGGCGCCGTGGGCTACCTGCTGAAGGACCGCGACGATATCGAATTGACGGTTGCGCTACGCAGCCTGCAACGCGGCGGCGCACCGATTGATCCGATGATCGCGCGGCGAATTCTGGCATTACTGCCCGCCGCACAGCCGCCAGTTGCTTCACCAGCGAGCCCCAGCGTGCACTTGTCCGAGCGCGAACTCGGCATTCTCAGCCATGTCGCACAGGGCTATGGCAATCGCGAGATCGCCGAGCTTCTGGGATTGTCACGGCTGACCATCGAGGCGCATACCCGCAACATCTACCGCAAGCTTGCGGTAGGTTCGCGGACCGCGGCGGTATACGAAGCGCGCGCGATGGGACTGCTGCCTTGATCCGCTGGTTGTTGTGGCTGCTGTTGCTAGCCTGCGTTGGCAGCGCCAGCGCGCAGCCAGCGGACATCACCCGCATTGCCGACGCCGAGGCGGTGCGCGCCGACTGGCAATCGCCAGCGCCACCCGCGCAGGGTTGGGTGCAGGTAGCTCTGGCCGACCAGTGGCAGACCCGCTGGCCGGATCATGACGGCGTGGTCTGGTATCGGCTACGTTGGCAGCAAGCCGATGCCAACCAACCGACAGGTCTGTTACTGGACTACACCTGCATGGCGGCCGCGGTCTATCTCAACGGCAGCCTGATCGACCGCGATCCATCCTTGGTCGAGCCGCTCTCACGTAGCTGGCATGCACCGCGCTATTTTCTGTTGCAGTCGCCGTTGTTGAAACAGGGCGAGAACGAACTGCTGGTACGGGTGTCGGGCCTGGCTGCTTACCAGCCTTCGCTGGGTGTGGTGGACGTGGGCGATCCGCAGACCCTGCAGGCACGCTTCCGCAAGGAGGTTTTCGTCCGCCATGACCTGCAGGTGCTGGATAGCGCGATTGGCTTCGTGCTGGCGGCAGTGATCGGCATGTTCTGGCTGCTGCGACGCAAGGAGTCGATGTACGGCTGGTATGCCTTGAGCGCGGTGTTCGGACGCCTATACGACAGCAACTTTTTTGCCAGCAGCCCGTGGCCGTTCGCCACCACTGATGGCTGGCAGGCTTTCATCGGTGCCTGCTACGTCGCAGCGGCAGCGGCGCATACGATCTTCCTGCTGCGTTTCTGCGAGCGTCGCTGGCCGCGACTGGAGCGCGTGTTGCTGGTTATCACTGTACTGGTCATGGCAGGCGCCTTGCTGTGGCCGCAATGGCTAGGGCCGAACCGGAATGTCTATCTGGTACCGACCATCGCCTTCCTGTACGTAGTGTCGTTCACCTTCATGGCCTATGCGCTGCGCAGTGGTCGTCGGGACTACCAGGTGCTGGCGCTGTGCATCATCCTGCCGATCGCGGTGTCGCTGCACGACCTTGGCGTGTACATGGGCTGGTATGGCGGAGTGAGCTATCTGGGCTCGTTCACCTCACCGTTGATGCTGCTCGGCATGGGTTTTGTACTCGCGTATCGCTTCGCCAACACCATGCAACGGGTCGAAGGCTTCAACGAAGAATTGCGTGATGAGGTGCAACAAGCGACCACCCAGCTGGCCGATACCTTGCGGCAACAACATGCACTCGAACTCGCCCACAGTCGTGCTGGCGAACGCCTGCAGCTGGTACGTGATCTTCACGATGGCTTCGGCGGTACCTTGGTGGGTGCCATTGCACGCCTGGAGCAGGCGCCGCACGAGATGCCGCGAGAGAAGATCATCGGCGTACTGCGTGAGATGCGTGACGACCTGCGTCTGGTCATCGACAGTACCGCACGCGAGCAGGCCGATCTGGCCGAGCTGCTGGCGCCCTTGCGGCACCGTGCCAGTGGCTTGCTGGACGCGGTCGATATCCAGGCGCACTGGCATCTACAGGATATCGATGGGATCGAGCTTGGCGCCAGCCGCAGCCTGGACCTGTTGCGCCTGCTGCAGGAAGGCCTGACCAATGTGTTCAAGCACAGTCGCGCGCAGCGCGTGGATATCCATCTGCGCAGGCAGGGTGACCAGCTGCAACTGCATATCGACGATGACGGGGTCGGCCTGGATCAGGGCGCTGGCGGCACCGTTGTGGCGCGCACAGGTGCAGGACTGGCCAGCATGCGGCTGCGCGCGCGCAGGTTGGGCGGTGAGCTGCAGGTATCACCCGCTGCCAATGGCAGCGGCACCCGGCTGGCCTTGGTCTTGCCACTGATGGGGTGAGCCGGCGACGAGCCGGCAAGCTGTCGACTACCTGATTTCGTGGATGCGGGACAAGCATACCCGGCGTTAGCTTTGCCCCTTGTTGATTCGGGGGATTCCATGATGAACGGTCACGTCATCACCAAAGCTGTGCCGCTGGCGGCGGCTGTCATGCTTGCCTTGCTTACTTTGTTGCCAGCGCGTGCCGCTGAAGTGGTTGGCGGCACCTCGCCGACGGCGCCTTGCGTGCAGGACACCGCCACCGGTGCCATCGCCTGCCAGGACGGTAGCCGGGTGGGTAGTGACGGCCCTGCAGGCCCGAACATGCCGGGCTGGAGCAGCTCCGCAGGCGGGCTGGGCAATGCCACCGGCAACACCGCTTTCGGGCAGGGCAGCTCGGCCGGCATGGGGGGGCAGGGTGGCAATGGAACTGCGGGTGGAACTGGCGGGGTCGGTGGCAATGGCGGCACCTACAACCTGGCGTTTGGCAGGGGCAGCAGCGCGGGCAACGGTGGCACGGCGGGCACCGGTACTTCGGGCGGTACTGGCGGAAACGGCGCGGACGGTGGCAACTTCAATATTGCCTTGGGCGATGGCAGCCAAGCTGGCAACGGCGGTACTGGCAATGACATGTGCTGTGGTTTCGGGGGCGCAGCGGGTGCCGCAGGTACCGATAACAACGTCGCCATCGGCAGGAATGCCGTAGCTGCCGGTGGCGGCTCAGTGGCGTTGGGCTACGGCAGCAGTGACGGTGGCCTCGCCAACGTGGTCTCGGTGGGCTCGGCGACGGTGAAACGCAGGGTCACCAATGTGGCTGCGGGTGTGGCGGACAACGACGCAGCCAACATGGCGCAGTTGAATGCAATGGCGGCCACCACAGGCGCGGGGCTGGCCGGCGTTACTTCGTGGCTGGGCGGTGGAGCGAGCTACAGCGGCGGTGTATCGACTGCGCCGACCTATTCCATCCAGGGTGCCGCACATCACGATGTTGGCAGTGCGTTTTCCGCATTGGATGCGACCGTCAGCCAACAGCAGACCACCCTGCAGGCATACGCTGATGCCGGGGCCGTAGCGACGCTGGCGGCGGCCAATGGCCATACCACGGCACGCGAAGCCGTAATACGCACGGACATGGGAGCGGGTGATGCGGCCACCCTGGTGTCCGCCAATCAGTATGCGGATGCGCGCGAAACTACTGTTCGCGCGGATATGGCCGGTGGCGATGCCACGACCTTGGCCGCTGCAAACCAGCACACCGATACCCGTGAAGCGGCAATCCGTGCAGACATGTCCGGCGGTGATGCAGCAACCCTTGCTTCTGCAAACAGCTACACCGACACCCGTGAGGCGGCCATCCGTGGTGACATCGCAGCCAATGGCACCGCCACGCTGGATGCGTCCAAGGCACATACCGACGCACGTGAAGCGGTGGTCCGTAGCGACATGGCCGCTGCGGATGCACAGACGCTGACGTCCGCCAACCAGTACACCGACACCCGCGAGGCCGGCATCCGCAGTGACATGAGCGCTGGCGATACGGCGACGTTGAACTCGGCCAAGCAATACGCCGATACGCGAGAGACCGCTGTCCGCAGCGATCTGGCCGCTGGCGACGTCGCAACCCTGGATTCGGCCAACCAGTACACCGACCAGCAGGTCGCCAACAGTCAAGCGATGGGTGTGCAGGCGGCGCGCGCGCATGCCGATGCCGGCGACGTCGCGACCTTGGCCGCGTCCAACGGTTACACCGCTACGCAGGTGGCGACAGTGCGCAGCGAGGCCCGCGCGGGAGATGCCGCGACACTGGCTTCTGCAAACCAGTACACCGATACAACCGCAACCCAGACCCTGCGCAGCGCCAACGCCTATACGGACAGCGCGCTGGCGGCATTCAGCGACGATTTCACCCGGTTCCACGACGGCGTGGAGCAACGCCTGCGTAATCAGGACCGGCGTATCGACCGGATGGGCGCGATGACCTCGGCGATGACCAACATGGCGATGAATGCTGCCGGCGGACAAAGCGCACGCGGCCGCATCGCGGTGGGTGCTGGGTTCCAGGGTGGAGAGCAGGCGTTGTCGATCGGCTATGGCGTGCGGCTGGGCACGCGCGGTTCGTTCTCGCTGGGGGGCGCCTTCGGTGGCGGTGAGAAGTCTGCCGGTGTTGGCTTCGGCGTTGATCTGTGATGTCGATGGACGCGGGTGCATAGCGTGGCAGCCGTCGCGGTGCCGATGGAGATGCGACTGGATGGGCTGGTGTTCGCTGCCGAGGCGAGCGTGAAATGGCCGAGCCGTCGGGTCTGCAGTGGGCCATGCATCGTGCATGACCCAAGGCTGCGGCGTGAGCTTGAATTATCCGTTGGTAGCTCAGCGTGGCATGTCGTCATCCGCGAACAGAAGATAATGCAGATGCTTGTGCAGCATTCTGGTCGCTGAGTTGTGCAAAGTCAGGCTCGATCCAGCCATGGCGCCAACGAATGCCGGGTGCGGATGATCGGGGGTTTAAACCTTTTCGTCGTTTCAAGCATCCAAGTCTGGAGTCGGTAATTGCGGTGGTCGCGATCCGGCTTAACCCAGCCAGTCACGACCGGAACCAGACGATGCGATGTGCAAGCCCCCGAAACCTGCTGTGCCTGGCGGCGCTTCTCTGCGTGCTTCCTTTCCAGTTGGCTGCGGCCACGCTGGATGCTGCCAATGACGCGACGCGTCGCTTCATCGCCACCACGATGAAGGACAGAGGTATTCCGGGGCTGCAGGTTGCGGTGATCAAGGACGGCAAGGTGGTGTTCTCGGAGGCGCATGGTCTGGCCAATGTCGAGAACAAGGTGGCAGTTACACCTGAAACCTTGTTTCCACTCAACTCGGCCACCAAGGCGTTCACCGGCGTAGCAGTGATGCAGCTGGTCGAGGCGGGAAAGCTGGATCTCGATGCCCCGATCTCCACGTATCTGCAGCAGCTGCCTGCTGCGTGGCAGGGGATTCGAGTGCGTCAGTTGCTTGCACATACCTCCGGCCTGCCGGATATCGTCGATGCGCAGGGCTTGGTTGGCGGCGGTTCCGAGGCGCAGGCATGGCAGCTGGTAGAACAGCGGCCGATGCAGGCCTTGCCGGGCGAGCAGTTCGTCTACAACCAGACCAACTACGGTTTGTTGGCGAGGATCATCGGCCAGCGCACCGGCAAACCTTATGAGGACTATCTGGCGGCCAGTCAGTTGCAGCCGCTGGGCATGACCCACGTCGCGTTCGGCGATAGCTACGATCTGCTACCGAATGCGGCCACCATGTACAGCTTCTTCCCGCGCAGCAGTGATGCCGCCGATGCACCGAAGCGTCTGTCGCGTTGGTTTTACGACATGCCGCACGGCTTGTGGGCGGGCGGCGGTATCCAGACCACCGCCGATGATCTGGCGCTGTGGTTGGCGGCTTTGTTGCAGCAGCGCGTGTTGAGCGCTGCCGGCCTGGCGCGGATGTGGACGCCCGAGCGTTTGAACAATGGCAAAGAAGGTGACTGGGCAGCAGGCTGGCCGGTGACCGGTCCGTCAGGGAAGCGCCAGGTCAGCAGCTTTGGTGGCGCACGAGCGGCGTTTGTGGTCTATCCGGACGAGGGCTTGGCGGTGGTGATGCTGACCAATCTTGTAGGTGCCAACCCGCAGCAGTTCACCGGCCAGATTGCCGATTTTTACCGGTAGCAACGTAGTGCCGAGCCATGCTCGGCAGAGGCTTTACAAGCAATGCGCTGTAGTGCCGAGCCATGCTCGGCAGAGGCTTTCCCGGTAACGCTCCAGCCGAGCATGGCTCGGCTCTACCGGGATTACATGCATTGCCAGCTTCGCGGCTTGCGCCGCTCCCACAATGCACTAGATCAATACAGATCCATCGGGTCCACATCCAGCGACCAGCGCACGCGGCGCGCCTGCGGCAGACCATAGGCCTGCGCCATCAAGCCATCCAGCGCTGCATGCAACGGCCGCCGCTGCTCGGCTGACAGCAACAGCTGTGTACGTTGGAAACCCGCACGGCGCGGCATCGGTGCCGGCATTGGTCCAAAGCGTTCGACGTCGTTCTGTTTGGGAAGCAGGTGCTTGAGTGCAGCCAGGAATTCATTGGCCTGCTCCACCTGCTTGGCTTCTGCACGCAGCATGGCCATATGCGCGAACGGCGGAAATCCGGCCGCTTCGCGCTGCAGCAGTTCGGCTTCGGCAAAGGCGTGGTAACCGCCGTTGACCAAGGTGTGCAGCAAGGCGTTGTCCGGGTGATGCGTCTGCAACCAGACCTCGCCGGGGCGCTCGGCTCGACCGGCGCGGCCGGCGACCTGGATCAACTGCTGGGCCAGTTTTTCGCTCGCACGGAAGTCGGACGAGAACAGGCCTTCATCGATGCCGACCACGACCACCAAGGTCAGCTTCGGCAGGTCATGGCCCTTGGCCAGAATCTGCGTGCCAACCAGGATGCCGGGTTGATCGCCGAGGGTTGCCAGCGTCTGCTCCAGTGCATCGCGGCGACTGGTGGTGCTGCGGTCGATGCGCAGCACCGGATAGTCCGGGAACAACTGCAGCAGGCGCTCTTCCAGGCGCTCGGTACCAATGCCCTGCGGCTGTAGTGCAAGGCTGGCGCAATCCGGGCAGGCCAGCGGCACCGGCTGGCGCGCGCCGCAGTGGTGGCATTGCAGGCGGCGACCCCCACCATGCACGGTCATCGGTGTCTTGTGCAGTGGCGTGCTGCAGCGTTTGCACGGCGCGGTCCAGCCGCAGTCATGGCACAGCAGCACCGGCGCATAGCCGCGGCGGTTCTTGAACACCAGGACCTGGCTGCCGGCTTTCAGCTGCTGCTCGATGCCGACCAAAACCTCCGGTGACAAACCATCCTGCAGCGGCCGCTTGCGCACGTCGAATACGCGGACACCCGGCGGCTTGGCGTCGCCGGCACGTTGCTGCAGGCGCAGATGCGTGTAACGACCGCTGCGCGCGTTGTGCAGGGATTCCAATGATGGCGTTGCGCTGCCCAGCACCACTGGCACGTTCAATGCTTTGCCGCGCACCATTGCGAAATCACGCGCGTGGTAGCGGATGCCGTCCTGCTGTTTGTAGCTGCCGTCGTGCTCCTCGTCGATGACGATCAAGCCGGCCTGCGGCAGTGGCGTGAAAATCGCCGAGCGGGTGCCGACGATCACCCGGGCTTCGCCGCGCGATGCGGCTGCCCAGACGCGTGCCCGTTCGTTGTCGTTCAAGCCCGAGTGCAGCGCATGTACTGGAATCCCCAAGCGGCTGCGGAAGCGGTGCAGGGTCTGCGGGGTCAGGCCGATTTCCGGCACCAGCACCAGCGCCTGCTTGCCTTGCTGCAGGCAATGGCAGATCGCCTGCAGATAGACCTCGGTCTTGCCGCTGCCGGTAACGCCGTCGAGCAGGAAGGGCTGGAAGCCCTCGGCTGCCTGCAGTGCGTCGATCGCCGCTTGCTGCTGCGGGTTCGGCAGCGGGCCGGCGACGATACGCGGCTGCGGAATTATCGCCGCTACTTCGATGCGCTGCGCATGCTCGCGCTTGAGCAGCGCGCGCGCGGCGCTGCGCCAGTCGTCCAGCTGATCGTCCAGCAGGTCTTCATTGACCGCACCTTCCAGCAGCAGCGTGGCAAGACGTTGCGGGCGGGTACCGCTGCGCAGGCGGTCGTAACCGGCGCGACCGGCCTCGGTCAGTTCCCAGGCCCAGCCGTGGGTGTCGGGCAGCGGCTCGCCGCGCCGCAGCGGTGCGGGCAGCGCGGTGGCGATCACCTCGCCCAGCGGGGCGTGGGTATAGCGTGCCAGCCAGCGCAGCGAGGCGCTGAGTTCGCCCTGCAGCAGCGCGGCCTCATCCAGCCATTGCAGGGCCGGGCGCAAGGCTGCCGGGTCATCGCTGTGGCCGATGGCCTCGACCACCCCGACCAGCTCGCGCGGACCGAATGGCACCCGCAACCGACGTCCCACATCGCTGGCCTCGGGCGCGGGGGCGCCGGCCGGGGGCAGGTAGTCGAACAGCTGAGGCAGGGGCACCGGCAGGGCGAGGCGCAGAGTGGGGCAGTCAGGCATGGGCCAAGTTTAGCCGCTGGTGGAGGTTTGGCTGCCGCCATTCACCCGCGTCCAGATGCTGTGAAGTCCTGCATAAATGCGGCGTAAACGCTGGCTGCGCTTGGAGATTTATTGTTATCCACACTTCCTGTGGATAACTCTGTGGGTGAGTAATGTGCTCCACGCGTTCAGGGCGATGGAGCAAGCCTTTGGGTCAACTTGGTCAAAAAATAGCCACATCATATATTCGATTAAAATCAATAAGTTATCCGTGAAACAAAAAAGAAATACAGTCTCACGGCGGCTTGCTTGAGTCGCTTGTCACAGCGTATTGACGCTGTGCACAAGTTGTTGCAGCGGCTTGCAGAATCGGTCCGGTGATGGCGTGGGGCGTCGGCAGCAGGGTGTGCGCTCGGTATCATCACGGCATGACGGAGTTCACATGATGGCTGCACCAGCCCCTCTTTCGCCGGCCGCAGCCAACGCTCTGTCCGCCTTTTTGCGCGGGGTGGAACGCCGCGCCCTGGTAGTTGCTGAATTGCAGGCCGGCGATGCCGCCGTCGGCGAACGTGCGGTGGCCGTGGCCATGCGTGCGTTTGCCGGGCATGCCGCGCAGTTGCTGATGGTCGAATGGCCGGCCCGCTTCTGGGGCCTGCTGTGCAGTACCCCGCAGTTGCTGAAGCCAACCAACCCGGGCAACTGGGAGCCAGCCTTCGCCCATCTGGGCACGCTGGCAGCGGGCGAGCGCCTGGCGCTGCTGCTGCGGATTGGCGCCGGCCTGGATGAAGCGCCTGCCTCGGCGGTGCTGGGTGTGGACGCCAACGCCTATCGGCAAGCCCTGGCTGGTGCTTGTCCGATGGATGCCGGTGGCCGCCCTGATGCCGCCAGCTGGCGTGCCTTGGCCGAGCAGGTGCAGGCGCTGATCCGCGACCTGTCGCCGCCGCGCCTGCAGCAGCTCGAACAGCTGCGCGAATCGGTTATTACTGGTGCCTTGCCTGCTGCTTCCGCTCCGGCCGCCAGCGCAAGCAGCAGCCCACGCGTGGAAGACGACCGTCGCCGCAAACCCGCACCGCGGCGCAAACAGTCCAAACCGTGGACGCTGCGCACCTGGCTGCTGCTGTGCCTGCCGCTGTTGCTGCTGGCGGTGGTGGCGTTGTGGTGGTGGCGCTCGCATACGGTAGTGAGCGCCGACCCGAATGGCGGCAATGGGTTGGCCGACAATGGTCCGGTGCAGGTGGAATCGCTGCCCGACGACAGCACCCCGGCCGGACCGGGCGAAGACCCGCATGCGGCTGCCGATGCGGCCATGTTGGCCGATCCTGCGTTGGACACTGCCCGTGATGCCGATTTCAATGCCTGGTATGCAGCCGGTGGCCCGATCCCGGTGGATGAATCACAACCGCAACCCAGCCGCCCGGAACCGGCCGGTGCTGCGCTGGAGACGAGCGATGCGGATGAGTAAGTCCGGCTTGTTCTGGCTGGTGCTGATCGTGGCGCTGCCCTTGCATGCTGCCGCACCGACTGCTGTGCCAGTGCTGCCGTCCAGTTCCGTCACCACCGGCGTTGCCAGCACGCGCAGTGCATGGGCCTCGATGAGCCCTGAGCAGAAGCGCGAGGTTCGCAGCCGCTATGCAGCCTGGCAGGCACTGCCGGCCAGTGAACAACAACGCATCCGCCAAGCGGCGGCAGCAATCGCGGCATTGCCGGATGCGCAGCGCCAAGCCCTGCGTGCGCGCTACATGGCTATCGACCAGATGCACCGCGATGGTTGGTTGCTGGGCCCGCAGCTGGGTGTGCTGTATCCACGCCTGCAGCCCTTGCTGGGCTACCTGCCGGCTGCCGAGCGCGAGCCTGTGATTGCCCTGCTGCGGCAACTCGACGCCGCCCAGCTGGAGCAGCTGAGCCTGATTTCGCAGCGCACCCCGCCGCAGCAACGTGAGGAACTGCGCACGCAACTGCTGGCCTTGGCACCGGCACAACGCGATGCCTGGCTGCGCGAGAAAGTCGGGCACTGAGTTCCTCGCCGTGCGGTACCGCTCCGCCCGTTCATCCGCGGTGCGGGGCCGTAACTGCCTTGCCACGGTAGAATAGGCGGCCCGCGACCCGGCATCTGTGCGCTTCCTGCGCCGGCCGCAGTCCGCGTCTCCCTTGTTTATGTCCATGTCTCCCGCCACGCCGCGCTTCATGCAAGAAGTGCGGATGACCGGTCTGCTTGCCCTGCCTCTGGTGCTGGGCCACGTTTCCACCGGTCTGATTGCCTTTGTCGACAACACCATCGCTGGCCACCATGGCACCGATACCTTTGCTGCGGTCAGCATCGGTACGGCCCTGCTATGGCTGCCGATGCTGGTGCCGATCGGCACCCTGATCTCGCTTACCGCCTCCGTATCGCAGCTGCACGGCGCTGGCCGTGACCGCGAAATCGGCCCCTTGTTCCGCCAGGCACTGTGGCTGGGCGTGGGTCTGAGCGCGTTGATGTTCCTGTTCCTGAGCGTGGTGCCTGCGTTCCTGCCAGCGTTCGGCATCGCCCCTGAAATCGTGCCCGGTGCCACCGACTTCCTGCACGCCATCCGTTGGGGTGTGCCCGCGCTGACCCTGTACTTCTGCATGCGCTACCTCAGTGAAGGCATGCACTGGACATTGCCGACCATGCTGATCGGTTTCGGTGGTCTGCTGGTGCTGGGCCCACTGGGTTATGCGCTGTGCAACGGCAAGTTCGGCTTCCCCGAGATGGGCGCCGAAGGTCTGGGCATCGCCTCTTCGGTGACCATGTGGGTGCAGGCAATCGCTTTCGCTACCTACCTGTGGATCACCAAGCGCTTCGCCCACCTGCAGTTGTTCAGCCACTTCGAATTGCCGCGCCCGCGCGCGATCTGGGACCTGCTGCGTACCGGCCTGCCGATCGGCATCACGGTGTTGATGGAGGGCGGTCTGTTCATCATCACCGCGCTGCTGATTGGCCGCATCGGTGCCACCGAAGCCAGTGCCCACCAGATTGCGATCAATGTGGCGCAGCTCTGCTTCATGATCCCGATGGGCGTGGCCGAAGCCACCACCGTGCGCGTCGGCCATGCTGTCGGCAGCAACGATCCGCTGGGTGTGCGCCGCGCAACCTGGGCCGGCTACGCCATCGTGCTGGTGACCCAGATGGTGTCGATCACCGCCTTGCTGCTCGGCCATGACGCGGTGGTGGGCTTGTATACCGACGACCTTGCGGTGGCCGCGTTGGCCTCCACCTTGTTGTTGTATGCGGCCACCTTCCAGATCCCCGATGGCATCCAGGTGCTGTCCGCCGGTGCCCTGCGTGGGCTAAAGGACACCCGCGTGCCGATGTTCATTGCCATGTTCGCCTATTGGGGCGTGGGCATGCCGGTCGGTGCCGGGCTTGGCCTGGGTCTGGGCTGGGGGCCGCAGGGTATGTGGATTGGCCTGATCATTGGCTTGACCGTGGCCGCGGTGCTGTTGGGTTGGCGGCTGCGGGTCAGCAGCAGCCGGCTTATCGCCCAGGCTACCCCCTGACTTAAAGGCCATGCCGGTGGCCTCCGGTTATGCGTATCCTGACTTGCAACCAGCCCCAATTGGAGCGTCCATGAATCCCCCTCCTGTGCCACGCCGCAATCCCGTTGCCAGCTTCTTCATCGGCATCTGGGACGTGATGAACTTTACCCGGCGGTTGATCCTCAACCTGCTGTTCTTCGGCTTGTTGTTCCTGATCCTGATCGGCCTGATGGTTGCCGTGGGCAAGGGTGCTTCATCGGCGCCGGCGCTGCAGGAAGGCACCACCTTGGTGATCGCCCCGGAAGGCCGGCTGGTCGAGCAGTACAGCACCGACCCGCTCAGCCGTGCGCTGGGCAAGGCGCTGGGTGAAACCAATGCCGAAGAGCTGCAGCTGCGCGATCTGATCCGTGCCATCGAAGCGGCCAAGGACGACAAGAAGATCAACCGCGTGGTGCTGCAGCTGGACAAGCTGCAGCCCAGTGGCTTCGCCTCGATGCGTGAAGTGACCGCTGCGCTGCAGGATCTGCGTGCTGCCAACAAGCAGGTCGTGGCCTTCAGCGAAAACATGGGCCAGTCGCAGTACCTGCTGGCCGCGCAGGCCGACGAGGTCTATCTGGACCCGATGGGCGGTCTGTTGCTGGAAGGCCTGGGCCGCTATCGCCAGTACTTCCGCAGCGGTCTGCAGGACAAGCTGGGCGTGGACGTGCACCTGTTCAAGGTGGGCGAGTTCAAGTCCGCCGCCGAGCCTTATGTGCTCGACGCCGCTTCGCCGCAGGCCAAGGAAGCCGACCTGTTCTGGATGAACGACGTATGGCAGCGCTACTTGGGTGACATCGCCAAGGCACGCAAGCTCGACGCCGCACAGCTGGCCGCCGGCATCGACACGCTGCCGGAAGGCGTTGCCGCAGCCGAAGGCGATCTGGCCCGTTTCGCCCTGCAGCAGAAGCTGGTGGATGGCCTGAAGACCCGTGAAGAAGTGGATGCCCTGCTCACCGAGCGCGGCGTGGCCGACGGCGATGCTGACGGTGGCTACCGCCAGATCGGCCTGGGCGACTACCTGACCCAGCTCGACGCACGTCGCTCGCCGATGGATTCGCGTCCGCAGGTGGCCGTGGTGGTTGCCGAAGGTGAGATCGCCGGCGGCGACCTGCCGGCCGGCCGTATCGGTGGTGTCTCGACCTCGGCGCTGCTGCGCGAGGCACGCGACGACGACGACGTGAAGGCAGTGGTGCTGCGCGTGGATTCGCCGGGCGGTGAAGTATTCGCTTCCGAGCAGATCCGCCGTGAAGTGGAAGCGCTCAAGGCCGCCGGCAAGCCGGTGGTGGTGTCGATGGGGGACATGGCTGCATCCGGTGGTTACTGGATCAGCATGAACGCCGACCGCATCTATGCCGACGAATCCACCATCACCGGGTCGATCGGCATCTTCGGCATGATCCCGAACTTCGCCCGCAGCCTGGACAAGATCGGCGTGCATACCGACGGTGTCGGTACCACCCGTTTTGCTGGCGCGTTCGATGTGACCCGTCCGATGGACCCGGCCGTGGGCCAGGTGATCCAGTCGGTGATCAACAAGGGCTACGCCGATTTCACCGGCAAGGTGGCAGCGGCACGCAACAAGCCGGTTGAAGCGGTGGACGAAGTTGCACGTGGCCGCGTGTGGAGCGGTGCGCAGGCCAAGGAGCGCGGTCTGGTTGATGCCTTCGGTGGTTTGAAGGCGGCCGTTGCCGATGCAGCGCAGCGCGCGAAGCTTGGTGAAAGCGACAAGTTCCGCGTGCGTTACATCGAGAAGGCAGCCACTCCGTTCGCGCAGTTCATGACCGGCTTTGCCGGCAGCCGCGCAGGCGCCTGGATGCTGGCCGACTCGGGCGTCGCACGCATGCTGATCGCCAAGCAGATGCCGGAGCTGGACACCCAGCTGCGCTTCGTTGAAGACGCAGTGAAGGACCGCAATGGCGCACCGGTGAAGTCGCTGGCGTATTGCTTCTGCGGTTTGTAAGCGAGCTTTTTTGAGGTGTAGCGACAACGCCGCCCGAGGGCGGCGTTGTTGTTTGTAATGTAGTGCCGAGCCATGCTCGGCAGAGGCTTTCCAAGCAATGCCCTGACATGTAGTGCCGAGCCATGCTCGGCAGAGGCGTTACCGGTAAAGCCCATTGCCGAGCATGGCTCGGCACTACAGGTGGGTTCTCGCGGTAAAGCCCATTGCCGAGCATGGCTCGGCACTACAGGTGAGGCGTTTTACTTGGCGGTATCGGCTGTTCCAACCGCCGCATCCAACTCAGCCTGCTGCGCCTTGCCGGCCTGCTCGGCCGCTGCAGCTGTCGCCTTGGCCTGATCCAGATCCTTCTTCATCGCATCACGCAGCGCGGTGGCCTGCGGGTCGGGGCGGCGTTCGGTGTCCGGCGCTTGTGGCTTGCACGCTGCCAGAGCAAGCAGCAACGGCACCATCAACAAGGAAAGACGCTTCATCGGCATGCTCCGCTGGGCTCAGGCAGCTATCCTAGCCCCATCTCCCCGCAGCGTCCCTTCACGGACGCCGCACCCCGCATCGATGAGGAAACAGCATGAACCCGCAGCGTTGGCGCCTGGATGGGCAAACCGCCTTGGTCACCGGTGCCAGTGCCGGCATTGGCCTGGCAATCGCACGTGAATTGCTGGGTTTCGGTGCCGATGTGCTGATCGTCGGGCGCGATACCGATGCGCTGGAAACCGCACGCGATGAATTGGCTGATGCGTTTCCCGAGCGTGCCATCCACGCGCTGTCAGCCGACGTCAGCGATGATCAGGATCGGCAGGAGATTCTAGATTGGGTCGAAGACCACAGCGATGGCCTGAACATCCTGGTCAACAACGCCGGCGGCAACACCACCAAGGCGGCAACCGAGTATTCCGAAGACGAGTGGCGTGGCATCTTCGAGACCAATCTGTTCTCGGCATTCGAGCTGTGTCGCTATGCGCACCCCTTGCTGACCCGGCATGCGTCTTCGGCCATCGTCAACGTCGGCAGCGTCTCCGGCATCACCCATGTGCGCAGCGGCGTGGTCTACGGCATGACCAAGGCGGCGATGCAGCAGATGACCCGCAATCTGGCCTGCGAGTGGGCCGAGGACGGCATCCGCGTCAACTCGGTGGCGCCGTGGTACATCCGTACCCGTCGCACTTCCGGGCCGTTGTCCGATGCCGATTACTACGATGAAGTGATCGCACGCACGCCGATGCGGCGCATTGGTGAGCCGGAAGAAGTAGCCGCTGCAGTGAGCTTCCTGTGCCTGCCGGCATCGAGTTATGTCACCGGCGAATGCATCGCGGTGGACGGCGGCTTCCTGCGTTACGGCTTCTGAGTCTTGCAGTCGCTGCCGTCGAGCAGCGATTGCAGGCGCTGGTACTTCTTCTGCAGCGTTCCGGCTTGGCTTGGCGCGGCAAAGCGCCACTCCGATTCGGCCTCGTCTACCCGCTGTTGCCAAGTGGCGCATAGCTGCGGCGGGTCGACTGCTGTGCAGGTATCACGTACCACTTCGCAGGCTTCGCCGGCA
The DNA here is from genome assembly GCF_056759995.1 of Stenotrophomonas sp. STEN030. Lineage (NCBI taxonomy): Bacteria > Pseudomonadati > Pseudomonadota > Gammaproteobacteria > Lysobacterales > Lysobacteraceae > Stenotrophomonas > Stenotrophomonas sp. STEN030. The sequence continues at coordinate 48,539 of NZ_JBRREB010000006.1, forward strand.
CCGGTGTTCGGATTTCCGTCCAGGCCGGTGACCTGCATGGTCACGCAGCGTGACGGCGGCTCACTGGTTTCGCTGAAGTAGGTCTGGCCTTCGCGGGTGCGGCATTGGAACAGCTCGGGCAGCGGTACGGGCGGTGCCACTACAACTGCAGCGGCCTTCGCCGGTTCGAGGGCCGCAGCAGCGGGAGCGGGCGCTGCGATCAGTCGCGGCAATGCTGCAGGGGCCGGGCTTGCAAGCGGTGGCGGAGCTGGCCGGGCCTCCACCGCCTGCATGACTTTTTTGCTCTGCTGCTGCGTGCCCTTGGGGCAGGGCATGTTCTGCACGGTGAGTGCGCCGGTGGCGTCGGTGCAGCGGTAGAACACGATCTCACCGGCCTGCGTGCTGGCGCTGGTCAGAACTAGAAGCAAGACAAAGCAACGCATCAGGTTCCCCCGCAATCCTGTTCAAGCCGGGCATCGATGCCGCGCTGCTCGCGCGTCAATTCCTGACGCTCGCTCTGCAGCGCGCTGTTGTAGCGGCGGATCAGTTCCCAACGACGATCGCGCAGCCGCGCGCAGACTTCCTGTGGTGGCAGGGCATGGCAGCTGTCGCGCACCAGCACCGAACCCATCGGAACCGCGACACCGGCTCGCCATGGGATCCCGCCACCAGCGGGTGGGCGCGGCGGGCGTGGGCCACCGTGGCCGGGACCGTGGTGTGTTGGGTAGGCATAACCCCAGGTCGGCATCCAGCGTGGATTGCCGTCGTTGTTGTCGCTGGTGTAGCGCTCGCCTTCGCTGGTGACGCACTCGTACATCGGCTGTGGCGGCTGCACGGTGACGACCCTTACCTCGCGCTGGATCAGTGGCGCGGTTGTAGGTGTCGGTGCTGTGGTGGCCGGCCGTGGTGGCGGATCCTTCGGTCGCGTCATATCCAGCACCTGCTGCTGGGTGGCCTTGGTGCAGGGGGCATCCTGCAGCGATACCGCGCCATTGCTGCCAACACAGCGATAGATGCGTACGTTGTCCGCCGAGCTGGCGGGAGGCGGATCAACCGCCAAGGCCGCGACGGGCAACCAGATCAGGCAACCGAGCAGGGGCAGACGAGCGCGCATGGCGGCAGTGTGCCACGGCCGCAGCCGGGGAAACGCCTCTGTAGTGCCGAGCCATGCTCGGCTGAGGCTGTACCGGTGAAGCCCTTGCCAAGCATGGCTCGGCACTACAGGCGGGGTTTCGCGGTAAGGCCCCTGCCGAGCATGGCTCGGCACTACAGGTGACGCGCTTGAGGCTCAGTCGCGCAGGACTTCGCCGGTGGCGGCTACGCGGATGCGGGTGGGTTGGGCCAGGCCGCCGGTGGCGCCGTCGAGCAAACCATCCAACAGGGCCAGCAGCGCAGGGTCCAGCTGCTCTCGGGAGCGCGCCGGGGGCTCACCGGCGAGGTTGGCACTGGTCGATACCAGCGGGCCGCCCCAGGCGTTGCACAGGGCCTGTACCAGCGGATGCGCACTGACCCGCACGGCGATGCCGGTGTGCTCGCCGGTGATCCAGCGTGGCGCGCTTGGGCCGGCCGGGACGATCCAGGTATTGGCGCCGGGCCAGCTGTCCAGCACCGCCTGCTTGCGGTCATCGGCCAAGGCGTCCAGCTGCACCCAACCCACCAGTTGCGCGGGGCTGGCAGCGATCAGGATCATGCCTTTCTCTACCGGGCGCTGCTTCAGTGCCAGCAACTTCATCACCGCGGCTTCGTTGGAAGGATCACAGCCCAGGCCCCAGACCGCTTCGGTCGGGTAGGCGATCACGCCGCCGGCTTTGAGGGCCGGGACGACGCTGTGCAGGTCGAGTTCGAGCATGGTCAGCACCGTTGGAGGGCCAGTGCGTTCGATGGCGCTGGTCCGCGAAAGGGACGCAAAGCAAAGGCCGCCCGGTGGGCGGCCTGCTGCGGGTGGCGCTGATTATCCGCTTGTTGGCGGGGGAGGGGAGATGAAAGCGTGGGTAATGCTGCTTCCTATCCTCGGTGGTAAAGCCCACCCTCTTCCGCCCTTCGGGCACCTTCTCCCGGGGGGAGAAGGAAGTGCAGGTTCAGAACGGCGGTGCGTCGTCCGCTGCCGACTTCTTCACTGCCTTTTTGGCGACGGTCTTCTTAGTGGCTTTCTTCGCGGCGGTCTTTTTGGTTGTTGCTTTTTTGGTTGCCGCCTTCTTGGCCGGAGCCTTCTTTGCGGCGGCCTTCTTCGGCGCGGCTTCCTTCTTGACCGTGGTCTTCTTGGCAGCCTTCTTGCCGAAGCCCTTGCGCACCGGCTTGCCGGTGTCGGCCATCAGCTGCTCGACCTCAGCCAAGGTCAGCGAGGCGGGCTCGCGGTCCTTGGGGATCTTGCCGTTCATCTTGCCGTCGCTGATGTACGGGCCGAAGCGGCCGTTCAACACCTGGATGTCCGAGCCTTCGAACTCCTTGATGATGCGGTTGCGCGCGATCTCTTCCTTCTCTTCGATCAGGAACACGGCGCGGGCCAAGTCGATCTTGTACGGGTCGTCTTCCTTGGTCAGCGAGGCATAGGTGCTGCCACGCTTGGCGAACGGGCCGAAGCGGCCGATGCCGACGGTGACTTCCTCGCCATTGGCGTCGGCGCCGAGCTTGCGCGGCATGTCGAACAGCTTCAGCGCTTCGTCCAGCGAGATCGAGTAGATGCTCTGGCCCGGCTGCAGCGAGGCGAACTTGGGCTTCTCTTCGTCTTCTACGGTGCCGATCTGCACCATCGGGCCGAAGCGGCCGATACGTGCGGTGACATCCTTGCCGCTGACCGGGTCCGGGCCGAGCACGCGCGCGCTACCGGCGTCGGTGCGGTCCAGCGATTCGCTCTTGTCGGTGACCAGTTCCTTGAACGGGCCCCAGAAGCGCTCCATCAGCGGTATCCACTCTTCTTCGCCACGCGACACCGCATCCAGCTCGTCTTCGAGCTTGGCGGTGAAGTCGTAATCGACGTACTGGGTGAAGTGGCTGGACAGGAACTTGCTGACCGCGCGGCCGACGTCGGTCGGCTTGAAGCTGCGGCCTTCCATCTCGGTGTATTTGCGGAACAGCAGGGTCTGGATGATCGAGGCGTAGGTGGACGGACGGCCGATGCCGTATTCCTCAAGCGCCTTGACCAGTGCCGCTTCGGTGTAGCGCGGCGGCGGCTGGGTGAAGTGCTGGTCGGCGACGATGCGGTCCAGCGGCACGCGGTCGCCGGGCTTCATCAGCGGCAGCTTGCGGCCTTCGTCTTCGTCCTCGGCGCTCTTGCTGTCCTTGCCTTCCTCGTACACGGCGAGGAAGCCGGGCACCACCACGGTGGTGCCGCTGGCGCGGAACACGTGCTCGCTGCCGGCCGACAGGTCGACGCTGACGGTGTTCAAGGTGGCCGGAATCATCTGGCAGGCGACGGCGCGCTTCCAGATCAGCTCGTACAGCTTGCGCTCGTCGTCGGTGAGGTACTTGCCCACCTGTGCCGGGGTGCGCAACGCGGAGGTCGGGCGCACGGCTTCGTGGGCTTCCTGCGCGTTCTTGGATTTGGTGGTGTAGGTATTGGGCTTGTCCGGCAGCGAGCTGATGCCGTAGTCGCGGGCGATCACGTCGCGGATCTCGGCCAGCGCGTCCTGCGACAGCGTCACCGAGTCGGTACGCATATACGAGATCAGACCGACCGTGCCTTCGTCGCCGATGTTCACGCCTTCATACAACTTCTGTGCCACCTGCATGGTCTTGCGGGTAGTGAAGCCGAGCTTGCGCGAGGCTTCCTGCTGCAGCGTGGAGGTGGTGAACGGTGCGGCCGGGCGGCGCTTGCGCTCCTTGCTGGCCACGTCGGTGACATGCAGCGTGCCCTGCGCGGCCTGCTGGATGCGCAGGCGGGCGGCTTCGGCAGTGTCGCCATCGGTGATGGTGAACTGCTCGAATTTCTGCCCGTCCAGCTTGATCAGGCGCGCGTTGAAGTGCTGCGAGGGATGCGCGCAGGCAGCCTCGATGCTCCAGTACTCACGCGAGATGAAGGCTTCGATCTCTTCCTCGCGCTCGACGATCATGCGCAGTGCCGGGCTCTGCACGCGCCCGGCGGACAGGCCGCGCTGCACCTTGCGCCACAGCACCGGGGACAGGTTGAAGCCAACCAGATAGTCCAGCGCGCGGCGTGCCTGCTGCGCATCGACCAGGTCAGCGGCGATTTCGCGCGGCTCGGCGATTGCCTCCTTGATCGCACGCGGGGTGATTTCAGTGAACACCACACGCTGCACCGGCTTGCCGTCGGACAGGCCACGCTCTTTCAGGATCTCGGCGATATGCCAGCTGATCGCCTCACCCTCGCGATCCGGATCGGTCGCCAGCAGGATGTCATCGGCGCCCTTTGCGGCTTTTGCGATGGCTTCCACGTGCTTTTCGTTCTTTTCGATCAGGTCGTAACGCATGGCGAACCCGTTTTCGGGATCGACCGCGCCTTCCTTGGGGACCAGATCACGCACATGCCCATACGAGGCCAGGACCGTGTAGTCCTTGCCGAGGTATTTATTGATCGTCTTGGCCTTGGCCGGTGATTCGACGATGAGCAGGTGCTTGGGCATGTCAGTACATTCTTGGGGCGGAACGCCCAGTGGGGGCGCTAGGGTGGCTTAAACCGGGACGATAGTGAAGCCGATGTTTGGGTTGTGCATAAGCCGACGCCCGGGTTGCGGCCCGGGCGTTCAGCTTGTTTCCTTATTAGAGGAATCATGCCAGAGGGGCCTGTGTCAAGCCGACCCCGGCAATTTGTCAGTTGAAGCCTGCTGCGGCAACGCCGATAAGCACGAACAGCCCGATCAGGCAAAGCAAGCCCAGGCCAGCTATCGACAGGATCACGATGGTGACCGTGCCCAAGCCCTGCTGCTGCCATTCCGGGTGATCGGTGAAGGCGAACTTATCGACCACCAGGGTGTCGCAGATGATGTCATGCAGGGCCTGCTTGCGCTCGGTGAAGGCGGCCATCACAAAGCCGATACACAGGGTGATGCTGCTCAGGATGTAGGCGAAGAAGCGGCCAACCGCGCGGCCCAGGGTCAGGCGCTCACCATTGCTGCGCACCACCTTGATGCCTACCGCCATCTTGCCCAGCGTGGCCTGGTACTTGGACGAGTGCATCCATGCCGGATACATCAGGTTGCCGGCGAAGATGATCAGGTAGCCGACACCCAGGGTCACGAACATGCCGATCGAGCCGGCTGCGGAGTCCGAGCTGCCGGACACACCACCCACAATCGCGCCAAGGATGCTCAGCGGGATCAGCACGATGTAAGTGAACACGGTCATGATCACGTAGTCGATGAAGTAGGCGGCCACGCGCTTCCAGAAGCCTGCCTGCACTACCAGTCCGCCCTGCACGGCAGCGGGGTCGACATCCTGCGGACGGCTGACCGGCGCGGCGTACGGGGAGTTGGCTTCGGCAGCAGCGCGTGCGGCGACGGCTTCGCCACTTTCAATGGCAGCGTAGTCTTGGCGCAGGTCGATACCGGTGCTGGCCTGGGTGATCAGCTGCAGTTCGTCGGCGATGGCTGAGAGCGGCTGCCACTGCTGCATGCCTTCACGCCAGACCAAAGTGCCCAGGTCGATCTCGCCTGCGCGGAATTTTTCGCGGAGGGCGTCCGCTTCAATCGGACCATGCCGCTCGCGCTGGGCATCAGCGTAGTACCACTGGCTCATTGTTTTCCCCGTAAAAGTTCTGGCCGCCGCCAATCAGCTGCGACAGCTGATTGGCAGGTATTTGTCCTCGACATCGGAACTGCATTCCCAGCTGTCGGCCTGCATATCGTAGTCGAGCCAGATGCTTTTGCCGTCAAGTTGCGTGTGCTTCGGGATATGCAGACGTGCTTCCAGCCCGCAATGCTCGTTCTCGAAGCGGCCGATATTGATCTCGGCGACATCGCCCTCGGCATAGCTGTCCGGGCTGCCAAAGCCTTCGTCATCATTGATGGGGCAGCGTTCGTTGGTGGCGACAAACTCGGCCACCTGCTGCTTCAGGGCAATCATTTGCCCATTTGCCATGGTGACCTTGGAGCGCATCACATAGTCCTGGTAAGCGGGCAGGGCGATGGCGGCCAGGATGCCAAGGATGGCTATCAGGATCACCCCGACCACCGCGGCGATGATGCCGGCGATCGCGCAGCCGGACAGGCCCTGGCGGGGGGGCGAGACAGCGGCCGTGTGGATGGTTTGCAGCCCTGGAGGCAGAGATGGCGGGCCTGCTGGCGCCGCGGTCGGGGCTGCCTGCGCCATGTCCAGGCCGAGTTCGCTGGCGAACTCGCGCAGCGGCCGCCAGTCGCCGGCACCTTCGCGCCAGATCAGGGTGTCCTCGTCGATGCGGCGGGACTGGAACAGCTCGATGATGTTTTCGTCACTGATCGGGCCGCGACGTTCGCGGTTGCCCTCGGCGTAGAACCATTGGCTCACGTAGGTGTTGTCCTTATGCATCCATGCACGCCGTTATTGGGCTCAGTGCAGGGGTTCGGGTTCGTCGACGAACATCTGGGTTTCCATCCAGGCATAGGCAGCTTCCGCGCCAGGCTGGTTGAACAGCACCATCAGCACCACCCACTTCAGGTCGTCCAGGTCCAGTTCGTCCTGGTCCAGGGCCATGGCGCGGTCCAGCACCAGCTCGCGCTGGTCGGCATCGAGCACGCGTTGTTGTTCCAGGAACAGCAGGAAGCCGCGGCCTTCCACGTCCAGCTTGTCCAGCTCGGGGCCGTGGAACACGCGCACCGGCCCGTCAACGCGTGGCTGCGCCACGGCTGGGCGTTGTTCGGCCAAGGCATCGAGCCAATCGAAGGCCTTGTTGATTTCGGCGGGACTGAAACCGGCCTGGATCAGGCCGTTCTGTAGCGAGTCGCGGTCTCGGATGAGATCAGCGTCTTCGCTGAAGTAGTGTTCAAACAGGTACAACAGGACGTCCAGGATGCTCTCTTTCATTGCCCCTCGGCCTGCGCCATTGGCGCTGTGGAGGTGAAGAAACCTTCAGGTGCGGGTGTAGCGGCCGTGCGCCGACGACACTCTGCCTTCCAATTCCATAAGCAGCAGCATGGAGGACAGGTTGGCGGCCGTCAATCCAGTGCGCTCGATCAGTAAATCCATACCGGTTGGGTCATAACCCAAGGCATCCCACAATCGCTGGTAGTCTGGGTCCGGTGGCGTGACGGCCGGGTGCTGGCCGGACGGTACAGGGGAGATGGGGGTCTGAAGCCGGGTTTGCAAGGCACAGGCCAGTTCGCCGGCCAGATTGGCCACGCCTTCAAGAATGTCGGCGCTGTGTGTCACCAAGGTTGCACCTTCGCGTATCAGCCGGTGGCAGCCGCGCGCCATCGGATTGTGGATGGAGCCGGGCACGGCAAAGATCTCGCGGCCTGCCTCGCTGGCCAGGCGGGCGGTGATCAGTGCGCCGGAGCGTTCAGCGGCCTCGATGACCACGGTGCCCAGCGCCAGCGCCGCCAACAGGCGGTTGCGGGCCGGGAACTGGCCGCTGCGCGGCGCTGTGCCTGGCGGGTATTCGCTGACCACCGCGCCTTCGACGGCGATCTGCGCCTGCAGTTGGCGGTGATGGCGCGGGTAGGCCAGGTCCGGACCGGTGCCGATAACCGCATAGGTGCTGCCCTTGCAGGCCAACGCGGCCAGGTGCGCGGCAGCATCGATGCCGGCGGCCAGGCCGCTGGCGATGGTGAGGCCGTGACCGGCTAGTGCGGTGCCAAAGTCGCGGGCGATGTCACGGCCGCCGGCACTTGGCATGCGACTGCCGACGATGGCGATCGCCGGTTGCCACAGGCGCGCTGGGTCGCCGTCAATGAACAGCGCCAGCGGTGGATTCGGACTGTCCCGCAATAGTGGTGGATAGTCCGGATCGCCCCAGCCGATCAGGTGATGGTTATCGGCTTCCAGCCAGGCAATGGCGCGCGTCCAGGTATCTGCATCGGGCCTTGCCAGTGCCTGGCGTTGCGCTTGCGTGCAGCCCGCCGCTTGCCAGCTGCTGGGGCCGGCGGCCAAGGCGTTCGCGCTGCTGCCGTGGTGATCGAGCAGGCGACGCAGCGTCTGTAGTGGTCCGCCAGCCAACGCCAGTGTCAGCAGGGCGGGGCAGCAGGGTGGGGCGGGTAGATTGGCGACGGTTGATCGAGGCATGGCCCAGCCTGCCGTCACAAACAACAACGGCGCCCTCGGGCGCCGTTGTTGTACATCGTAAGACTAGGCCGCAGACGCTTACTGCGCGTCCGGGTGCTTGAGCTCGTAGCCCACGCGGGTTGGCTTGGTACCTTCCATGATCAAGGCATAGCTGACCTTGTCGAAGGTGCGGAACACCATCGCATGGCCTGCATATTCGTCAGGCAGGGTGACCCGGCCGGCGCCGGTCTTCAGTGCGTCATCCATGCGCGAAGAACCTGGGTACTGCATGCGGTGGGCGACATGGCTGCCGCTGCGCCAGATCGAGAACACCGTGCCGTTGTTGATGCCTTCGCGTGCGCCGCCGGAGATGGCAATCACATCGCGCGGACCACCGCTGGTGAAGGTGTCGGTTACTGCAAGCACGCGCAGCTGGCCTGCTGACGGAGCGTTGGCCGGAGCATGCGGGACGAACTGCAGGTCATACGGGTTGAGCTGTACCGGTAGCAGGCGGTCTCCGCGACGCACCTCGCTGCCACTGGTTTCCAGCTGCAGGGTGGAGGCTTCGACGTTGCCGCTTGCCACCTGGGTAAGCGTGCCGATATTGACCTGGGCCAGTTCATAGCCGAGGAATTCGTTGCGGTCATTGGCTGCAACGAAGCTCTTCCAGCGGCTGCTGCCGCCAGGCGTGGTATCACCGCGGACGTCCAGGTCGTCGGTTGGCCTGGGCTGGGCAAAGCGTACGGTCGGGCGGACCACCATGTAGCGCTGGCCAGGCTGAGCGGAGTCCAGGCCACGGATGTAGGCCTTCTGTCCGGCGCTGGCGCGTAGACGGTTGTCTTCCAGGCCGACCACATAGGGCAGGTCCTCGAAGCTGTCCACGACGTTCAGGTTCTTGAGGAAGGGCTCAACGTCTGCCAGCGGTACGCCGGTGATCGGTGCTTCCTGGCGCGGGCCTGCCTGGGCTGTTACACGGTCCAGATAGGCCAGGCTCAGGACGTCACCCGGGTAGATCAGATGCGGGTTCTTGACCTGCGGGTTGGCCTGCCAGATTTCCGGCCAAAGCCACGGCTTTTTCAGGAAACGTGCCGATATGTCCCACAAAGTATCGCCCTTGCGCACCACGTAGGTGTCAGGGTGAGTACCGTTCATTTCGACGGCCACGGCATAGGTCGTGACGGTCAGCATCGCCACGGCGGCGACCGTACGTATTTGTTTCAACATGGTTGCGATCTGCCTGATTCCCCAACAGGTTGTCGCACTATATTGCAGAAACGGGGGCGCCGGGCAAGCGCAAGCGGTAGAATTGGGACATCTTGCCGAAATAAGCGGCATCCCCGATTGGTATTGCCATGGCCCTCCTGCCTATTCTTGAGTTCCCAGACCCGCGCCTGCGCACCAAAGCGGCCCTTGTCGAGGCGGCCGAAGTGACCACGCCGGCCTTCCAGCAGCTGCTCGACGACATGCTGCAGACCATGTACGACGCCCCTGGCATCGGCTTGGCTGCCAGCCAGGTGGACGTGCACAAGCGCTTCATGGTCATCGACGTCAGCGAAGAGCACAACGAGCCGCAGGTGTTCATCAACCCGCAGATCGTCAGCGCCAGCGAAGGCGGCCGCGTTTATCAGGAAGGCTGCCTGTCGGTGCCGGGCATCTATGCCGATGTCACCCGTGCCGATTCCATCGTCGTGCGCTTCCTCGACCGTGAAGGCAAGCAGCAGGAACTGGCCGCCGATGACCTGCTGGCCACCTGCATCCAGCACGAGATGGATCACCTGGACGGCAAGCTGTTCATCGACTATCTGTCGCCGCTCAAGCGCGAGATGGTACGCAAGAAGCTGGCCAAGTCGCGCAAGCACGTAGCTTGATCTGAGGTCGGGGTCGGGGGCCGGGATCGGGGATTGGCAGGCGCAGGCTGTGCCGCACCACCCAGCTTTCCCGGTGCTCGGTTCTGGATACCTGATCGGCACATTCTTTTTTTCGATTCGCGCTTGGTAGCTGCCGCCGTTGGGCCGCTTTTGCCAATCCCGGGTCCCGACTAGCGAATTCCCGCCCAATGAAAATCATCTTCGCCGGTACGCCGGAATTCGCCGTTGCTTCCTTGGCCGCCGCTGCGCGCCAGCATGAAGTGGTGGCGGTCTACACCCAGCCGGATCGCCCGGCCGGTCGCGGCCGTGGCTTGATGCCCTCGCCGGTGAAGCTTGACGCTATCGCGCGCGGCATCCCGGTGTTCCAGCCGGAAAGCCTGAAGACACCCGAAGCCCAGCAGCAGCTGCGCGAGCTGCAGCCCGATCTGATGATCGTGGTGGCCTACGGCCTGATCCTGCCCAAGGCGGTGCTGGCCATCCCTACCCACGGCTGCTGGAACGTGCATGCCTCGCTGCTGCCACGTTGGCGCGGCGCTGCGCCGATTCAGCGCGCGATCGAGGCCGGCGACGCCGAAACCGGCGTCTGCCTGATGCAGATGGAAGCCGGTCTGGACACTGGCCCGGTGCTGCTGCGCCAGCACACCCCGATCAGCGATACCGATACCGGCGGTCAATTGCATGATCGTCTGGCACAGATGGGTGCGCAGGTGCTGTCCGATGGCCTTGGTCTGTTACGCGCCGGCCTCAAGCCGGTGCCGCAGCGCCAGCCAGAAGCCGGTGTCACCTATGCACACAAGTTGGACAAGGCCGAGGCCAGGCTCGACTGGGCCGAACCGGCAGTGGCGCTTGCGCGCCGCGTGCGCGCCTTCAATCCGTGGCCGGTGGCCGAAGCCAGCTTGGCCGGCGAGCGCGTACGCATCCATGGCGCCGTGGCCATTGAAGACAATCGCGGTCAGGCACCTGGCACGGTGATTGCTGCGGCCCGCGAAGGTATCGACATCGCTTGCGGGCAAGGCGCGTTGCGCTTGCGCGTAGTGCAGCGCGAAGGTGGCAAGGCGATCACCGCTGCCGATTATCTGAACGCACGCCGCGATCTGCGGATCGAGGGCTGAGGCAATGACAGCTGCTACTCCCTCACCGTGGGGTAAATCCGCGGCGGCACAGCCCGGCGTGCAGACCCGTGCGCTGGCAGCCAAGGTGTTGGCGGCGGTGATCGGCAAGGGCCGCTCGCTGAAAGCCGAACTCGGCGCTGCCCTGCCCAAGCTCGACGACAGCCGCGACCGCGCATTGTTGGAAGCCATCTGTTTTGCCGCGTTGCGCCGCCGCGTGGTCTATGACCAGGCACTACGGCAATGGCTGCAGAAGCCGCTGGGCGCACGTGACAGTGATTTGCGCGCGCTGCTGATGGCCGGCTTCGCACAGCTGGATGTATTGCAGCTGCCAGCCCATGCCGCGCTGTCAGCGACGGTGGAGGCAGCGCGCGCGCTGGGCCGTGAGCGACAGGCTGGCATGGTCAACGCATTGCTGCGCCGCGCTCAGCGCGAAGGCTTTGCCGAAGCGAATGCCGAAGACGCCTGGCCGCAGTGGCTGCTGGCCCAGGTGCAGCTCGACTGGCCTGAGCAGGCTGCGGAAATCATCGCGCAGAGTCTGCAGCCGGCACCGATGTGGCTGCGGGTGAATCGCCAGCAGCATGCGCGTGATGCGTATCTGGGTTTGTTGGCCGAGGCTGGCATTGAAGCCGTCGCCGAGCCTTTGTCGGCCGACGCGGTGCGCTTGCCGGTGGCGGTGCCGGTGAGCAGCTTGCCCGGCTTCGCGCAAGGCGCAGTGTCGGTGCAGGACCTGTCAGCGCAGCAGGTGGCCGATGCTCTGCAGGCGCCACTCGGCGCACGGGTGCTGGACGCCTGCGCCGCGCCGGGCGGCAAGTCCGCACATCTGCTGGAGCGCGACCCGTCCCTGCAGTTGCTGGCGCTGGATGTCGATGCACGACGTCTGCAGCGTATTCGTGAAACCTTTGCACGTACCGGCGTCGGCGCACAGGCGCAGGTGTTGGCGGTCGATGCCGCCGATACCGCCGCCTGGTGGGACGGCAAGCCGTTTGATGCGGTGTTGTTGGATGCGCCGTGTTCGGCTACCGGCATCATCCGTCGTCAGCCCGACGTGCTGCTGCACCGCCGCGCCGAAGACATCGTTGCGTTGGCGGCCTTGCAGGCGCGTTTGTTGGATGCGCTGTGGACGGTGCTGGGCCCGGGCGGCGTGCTGCTTTACTCGACCTGTTCGATCCTGCGCGAGGAGAACGGTCAGCAGGTCGCCGCCTTCCTCGCTCGCACGCCGGATGCACAGCTGCAGGCGTTGCCGGGAGCCTTTGGCCATGACGACGCGGGCAATCGCCAGCGCCTGCCAGGCGAACAGGGTGGGGATGGCTTCTTCTACGCGCGGTTGGTGAAGGCGGCGCAGGCCTGAGCGGACATTGTTGGTTCGTTGGATCAAGCTGGCGGCTGCGATGCCGGTGAAATCAGGTGCCTGCCGCGCGTTGTTGGCGGGCGCCATGACAGGGAGGCAGGCAGTTGCTGATCGGGTACTATCAAGACTCGTTGTTGTGTCCAGGATGGCTTTCTGAAAATTGGGAGCCCGTGTGGATTCTTTTCCAGGATTGCTTCGCGCAATGACTCGGCCGCCTGCTGATTTGCCCCTGTATGTCATCAACCTGCCGGCATCGGCGGATCGTCGTGCCTCGATCCAGCGGCAGGCGGCGGCCCTGGGTATCGAGGTGACGATGTGGGAGGCGGTCAATGGCAGCACTCCGCATCCTTTGTTCACCAAGGTCGATGAAAAGCGGCGTCTGGCCTGCAAGGGCCGCCCTTTCCGTCCCGGCGAAATCGGCTGCTGGGCCAGCCACTATCTGTTGTGGCAGCAGTGCGTGGACAGCGGCCGGCCGATGATCGTGTTTGAGGACGACATCACCATCGACCCGCGGTTCCTGGACGTATTGCGTGACCTGCCGTCATTGCCGGAGTCGGTGGGCTACTTCCGCCTGCATGCCGCGGATCGCCCCAGCTCGGCCTGGATAAAGTTCGGAGACTTCGTCCTGCATCGCTACTGGCGCAGCCCCTTGTGTGCGTTCGGCTATTACCTGACGCCGGAGGCGGCGGCGAAATTCCTGCGTCATGCCGAGCACTGGGTGCTGCCGGTCGATGACTACATGGACCTGGCCTGGCTGCACGGGGTGGAATGCCTCGGCCTCAAGCCGGGGGTGGTGCGCAGTGGTGATTTGTTCGCCTCGGTGATTCAGGCCGGGCGCAGGGCCAAACCCAGCGTTGGGCCACTGGGTTGGCTGCAGCGTGAGGCATACCGTGCCGGTTTGAGCATGCGTTGGTTTGCTTACAATTTCGGCTCGCGGTTGCGCGGGCCCACGCCGGCAAGCAACGGTTGATGCGCTGCGGGGACGCTGCTGTTCAGCGGCGGCCTGACCGGTGTCCAGCCAGGATGCTGATGGCTCTTTCATAGCGCTTCCACCAGGGCGCATCCCCGCGCAGTGCCAGGCTGGCGTAGCGACGACGCTCTTTGCGGCTTGGCTGGGGTTTGGTGCGGTACTCATATTTGCTCAAGCTGCAACAGCCATCGTCCAGCCCACTGCGCGCGGCGTACACGCGGACAATGCCATAGTTGCGCAGCCCGTTGCGGTACAGGCTGGTCGGCTCACGGCGGGTTGCCCACCAGCCATTGTTGCCATGGGTGCGGTATTCCACGCAGGCGGTGGGCAGATAGTACTTGCGGGCGCCGAGGATGCTGGCGCCGTGCACAACGCAGGCATCAGCGCAGAGCTTCCACTGACGGCGGAAGCTGTGCGGCAGGTCGAGTACGTTCTCGGCCCATGCCCGGCGCAGGCTCAGGGCCGAGGTGGGGGCGCCATACCAAGGCACCAGGAAGTAGGTGCTTACTGCCGTATAGCCCAGGTCGATGGGCTGCTGGCTGTCTTCGTAGCGGATGTCCAGGTTGTCGATGCCGAAGGTCTGCAGGTCACTGAAGACGAAGTCGATATCGCGGCGGGCGTCGTACACCGCGCCGATCTTTTCCAGGTATTCCGGCTTCCAGCGGTCATCGGCGTCGAGGAAGCAGATCACATCAGCGTTGGCAGCGGCCACGCCACGTTGAAACGCGGCCAGCTGTCCTTCGTTTTCGCCAAACAACAGCGTCACCCGGGCATCGTCACCGTAGTGCTGGCGCAGTAGTTCTGGCGAGCCATCGGTCGAGCCGTCATCCACCACCAGGATCTGTGCGGCCGCGCGGGTCTGGGCCAGCGCGCTGTCGATCGTCTCGCAGACGAACTTGGCGTAGTTGTAGTTGGTGATGACGACAGCGAACGTGGTCACGCCTTATCCTCGGCCAGCAGCTTGCGGAAGTAGGCGATGGTTTCCTTCAGGCCGTCTTCCAGGGCGACCTTGGGCTCCCAGCCCAGTTTTTCACGGGCAAGGGAGATGTCCGGCTGGCGTTGGCGCGGATCATCGGAGGGAAGCGGCCGATACACCAGGCGCGAGCGCCCGCCGACCAGTCGCAGGACCATTTCGGCCAACTCCAGCATGGTGAACTCGCCGGGATTGCCGATATTGATCGGCCCGGTAAAGCCGTGCTCGGTGTCCATCGTCCGCAGCATCGCTTCAATCAGGTCATCCACATAGCAGAAGCTACGGGTCTGGCTGCCATCGCCGAAAATGGTGATGTCTTCGCCGCGCAGGGCCTGCACGATGAAATTGCTCACCACGCGGCCGTCGTTGGGGTGCATGCGCGGGCCGTAGGTGTTGAAGATGCGCACGACCTTGATGTCCAGCGCGTGCTGGCGGTGGTAGTCGAAGAACAGCGTTTCGGCGCAGCGCTTGCCTTCGTCATAGCAGCTACGGATGCCGATCGGATTGACCCGGCCCCAATAGCCTTCCTGCTGTGGGTGCACTTCCGGATCGCCATAGACCTCGCTGGTGGAGGCCTGCAGGATGCGCGCGTTCACACGCTTGGCCAGGCCCAGCATATTGATCGCGCCGTGCACCGAGGTCTTGGTCGTCTGTACCGGATCGTGCTGGTAATGCACCGGGGAGGCCGGGCAGGCGAGGTTGAAGATGCGTTGCACTTCCACATACAGCGGGAAGGTGACGTCGTGCCGCATCAGCTCGAAATTGGGCAGGTTCAGCAGGTGCGCGATATTGCGCTTGCTGCCGGTGAAGTAGTTGTCCACGCACAGGACATCATGCCCCTGCTGGATCAGCCGATCGCATAAATGGGAACCAAGAAACCCCGCACCACCTGTGACCAGGACGCGTTGCATGAAGAACTCTCGTAAGGAAAGGATAGGGCGGGCATGGGCGTTTGCTACCCAGCTGGCTGGCCCCATTCTGCCACGATCTGTACCCTTAGTTGGGCTGCAACTGTGCTGGAAACGTGCTATCTGTCGGCGGGCGTTACCGCGGGCTTGCCCCTTCCTGGTACCAGGTTCAGTCCCAGGGCCGCGGAAAATGCTGCTGCTCCCCAAGCGGCCCACTTGATTACATCGCGCCGACGCAGCAGCAGGCTGTATACGACCACCGCCGGCAGCATGGCGGCCATCAGCTTGGCAAGATGCATGCGTCCTGCGCCATTGCCCATGTAGCGGCGTATGGCGATCTGGCGCGAGCGTGCATAGTGAAAGCGCTTGATGAAGTCGGTGCGCATGCTGGGGGCGGAGGAGGCACCGCCTTTGTGGAAGGCGCGTGCGGCCGGCTGCAGCAGGCATTGATGGCCGGCCTGGGCCATCCGCAGGCACAGGTCGTCGTCTTCGTAGTACAGGAAGAATGCTTCGTCAAAGCCGCCGATCTCGCGGAACGCAACGGTTCGCAGCAGCTGGCAACAACCATGGATCCATTCTGCGGCAGTGACCTTGTCCGGCACCGTGCAGGAGCTGTCCGCGCCGGGTCTGAAGAAGGCCTTGCGATGCGATATCTGTGGGATCGTTTCGCTGCGCCAGTTCTGTGGGCCGATCACGCCGGCCTGTGGGTGCTGCTGCATGCAGTCCAGCAGGCACTGCAGGTCTTCCGGGGCGATGAAGCAATCGGGATTGAGCAGTAATGCGAACGGCGTCTGCACCGCCGCCATCGCCTGGTTGTTGGCCGCACCGTAACCTGCGTTGGTGCTACGGCTGATGGCGCGCGCATGCGGGATAAGCTGGGCAATGCGTGCGGCGCTGTCGTCGCTGCTGCCATTGTCGATGATGATGACATGAGGGAACGGGGCCAAGGTGTTGGCCATCGTCTCCATCAGAGCCGAACTGTTGTAGGTGACGCAGACAATGGTCACCTCATCAAACGACGTGTTGGGCTTCATGACGTGGATTCGCGCTCTCTAGCCAGGCCGTACCAGGGGAAGCTGCCCATTGGGATGCAGGCCATCAACAGAATGAATACATGGCGATGGGTGAAATTGCTCCAAAGCCCATTTGCCAGGCCGGCGGCGACATAGACGATGAGGATGCTGACAAAGATACCTTTTTGCGGATCACGCAGTTTGCTTGCGTGGGTTGCGAAAGCCAGCAGCAAGGTGGCGAAAAGCAGCAGGCCGACCACGCCTTCCTCGGTCAGGATCAGTAGTGCTTCCTGGTGCGGGTGGCCGGTGATGAACGGTTCCGAGCCTGGGATGCTGCGCATCTGCTCCAGGTAGAGCGGCTCCCACTGGTTCAGGCCGTGCCCAAAAACCGGTGCGTCGGCGATCATCGGCAGGGTTTGCTGCCACAGCCATAAGCGGATGCCGCTGGAGGTAGCTTCCTGACTGACCAGGTAGCCATCGATTTCTTCGCTGATCGAGCTGATCATGCGTTCGCGGATGCTGGGTGTCGACCACAGTGCGGTGATGGTGACGACCGCCAGCGCTGCGCTGACGAACAACATGCGCCATCCGCTGAGCCGATGAGATACCAAGCGGTAGATCCAGTACCCGAGCAGTGGCAGCAAGACGATGTAGGTGGTTCTGCTCTGGATCAGCATGGTCGCATTGCACAGCACGATCGCGGCGCCGAGTAATGCCGCGATACGCCAACGCCGATCCGGGCTGTTCAGGCCCACGGCCACCAGCATCGACATCAGGATCAGGCTGGCCAACCCCTGTTGGGTGTATTCCTTGAAAACGGTGTTGCGCATGGACGCCTGGATTTCAGCCACCTCCCGCTGCGGCACCAAGCCAAACTGCATCAGATAGGAAATCAGCACCACCAGGCCTGCGGCCGCCGCAAAGGCGGCAAGCGCGCGCCAGCGCCAGCGCGAATCACGTAGCAGGCTGGCGATGAGTGCAGGGTATACACAGCCCCAGATGGCGGTGTCGCGAAAGGCCGGGTCGCCACGGCTGATCCATGCGTGCAGCGCGCTGGCGAACAGTGCGCCGAACCACACCAGGAAGCCGATAACCACCGGCTCGCGCAGCGCTGCCCGCCAGCGTGCCAGTACATCTGTGCCGGCAAGCGAGCACAGCAGGCTCAATCCGATGAGGATGTTGGTAGCGGGTTTGTTGATGGGTGCAGCAAACAACGTGAATACCGCACACCATTGTCCAACCGTCAGCAGTCGGGTGCGGAGCCCCTGTAGCAACGGGAGGGATTGGACCGAAGACAAATGATTCACGTAAGGGATCACACCGGTGGGGCGTGGAAACGCCGCTGGGAAGGTGGCAGTGACAGCGGGACGGCCACCGGATAACCAGTCTGAATCTCAGTCGGTAGAACAAATAATTCTAGCTGTGTGAACCTGCATCTTCAACGAACACAATGCCCTGCACATGACACCTGCTGGCGAGGGTTCAGGAAGCGTTTGCGCGTTTGCGCAGCGCTATTTGCTGTTGCTATCGGCTGGCGGGACCACCAGCGGCTGCCCGTTCTGCAGCAGCCACAGCATGATGGTCTTCTGACGCACGTAGTTGGCGCTGACGAAAGCCTCGATCAGGCCCGGCCAGCCATCCAAAAAGCCGCGTTTGACCACGTAGCTGCGGATGAAGCGCCAGCTCGGGGCGATGATCAGCTTGCCCAGGCTGGCACGCTTGCCTTTGCCGAACTCATGCTCGGCCATCATCCGCGCGTATTTCTGCTTCTTGTCCAGCAACTGCAGGAAGCTGCGGTAGGGATGATGCAGCAGGTCGCCCTTGAGCAGCGCGGCCGGGCCATCCAGGGTGACTGCCTCGTGGATCTCGCGATCGCCGCGCCAGCCGCCTTGGCGGCGGTCGAACAGGCGCAGCACCCGATCCGGGTAGGCGGTGCCATGGCGCAGGAAACGGCCGAAGTATTCCGAGCAGCGCGCGAAGCGGTAGCCGACGGCGCGGCCGAAGCCGGCGTCACGTTCGGCTTCGATGGCGGCGCGCAGTTCCGGGTTGACCCGTTCATCGGCATCCAGGCACAGCACCCAGTCGTGGCTGGCCTGTTCCACGCAGAACGCTTTCTGGCTGCGGAATCCGCTGAAAGCGCGTTGCACCACACGGGCATCGGCGGCTTCGGCCACGGCCACGGTGGCATCGGTTGAAAACGAATCCACCACCACGATCTCGTCGCAGAACGCCAGCGAGGCCAGGCAGTCGCCAATGCGGTCGGCTTCGTTGAAGGCGATGATGCAGGCCGACAGACGCGGGCGCTGGGTGGGCAGGGCGATGGTTGGGCTGGGCATGCGGCGTCTGGCACGGGGGATCGGGCCAAAGCCTAGCAGCGACGGCTTCCACTGGCGATGCGATAATTTCCGCATATCCGGGATATTCAGGAGTTCCCCACCGTGCCACGCCACTATCTGCTGTACGGGTCCGAGCGCTATGCGCTGGCCATCCTCCGCCCGCTGCAGGCGGCGATCCGCGCGCGTGGCGATGAGGCAGCATGGTTTTTCGATGGCCCGGGCGCGGAAGACCTGACCGCCGACGAAACCTTGCTGACCGTCGAGCAGGTGCGTGCATGGAACCCCTGCGCGGTGATCACCTCGTCCAACGCGGTGCCGCACTTCTTCCCCGGGGTGAAGGTCGAGACCTTCCATGGTTTTGACGCGGGCAAGCCGCGCCACATCTATATCCGTGGTTTTTTCGACCTGTATTGCACCACCGGCCCGCGCGATACCGCTGCGTTCTCGGAGCTGGCACAAAAGACCGGACATTTCTCGGTGGTTGAGACCGGTTTCCCGAAGATCGACCCGTTCATGAGCCAGCTCAAAGACGAGCCCGATCCGGTGCGCGAACCGCCGGTGATCCTGTACCACTCGACTTTCTCACCGTCCTGGAGTGCCGCTGGCATCCTGTACGACGAGATCAAGCGCCTGTCGCAGACTGGGGAATGGCGCTGGATCGTCACCTTCCATCCGAAGATGGACCCGGAAATCACCGCCAAGTACCGCGCGCTGGAAGGCCCTTACCTGCGCTTCGCCGATGACGACAACATCCTGGACCTGTTTCCGCAGGTGGACATGATGTGCTCGGACACTTCCTCGGCACTCAACGAGTTCCTGCTGACCTACAAGCCGGTGGTGACCTTCAAGAACCGCCGCCCCGGGCCGCAGCTGCTGGACATAGATGACCCGGCACAGTTTGAAGGTGCGATCCGTACCGCGCTGTCGCGGCCGCCGGAGCTGATGGCGGCAGTGCGCCAGTTTGCCGACCAGTTGCACCCTTACCGCGACGGCCAGTCCAGCGAGCGCATCCTGCAGGCCATTGATGATTTCATCGCCAAGGGCGGTCGCAACCGCAAGCCCAAGCCGCGCAACTGGTGGCGCAAGATCAAGCTGCGCAAACGCATTGGCTATTGGGGCCCGGCGCGGGTTTAGTCGCGCGAAGTGCTCATCCTCTCCCCTTGCGGGAGAGGTGATGCCTCACCAGCGCAGCTTGCGCCGCACCATCTCCCGCTCAAGCTGCGCCATCAACGCGCGCGCCTGGGCTTCTTCCAGAAATCGCAGCTGCAAGGCCGGTGCACCGCCTGCGCCAGCGGTATCCAGCGTCAGCGTAGCGGTGCCGAATTGCCGGTCCAGCGGTGAGCGATCCAGTCGCAGGGCCTGCAGCTTGTCCAGCTCAGCCACCCGCCACCAGCGGTTCCACCAGCCACCGCGGATGGCCACGCGCTGCGCATCGATGTTGTAACCGATGCGGCTTACCTGGCGATGTGCCTTCAGCGCAGACCATGGCAGCCAGAGCAGCGGCAGCAGGCCCCATGCAGTACGGGTTTCGTATACCAATAGTGCAGACAAGGCGCTCATCAACAGCAGCGCCGGCAGGCATAACCGCCACCAGCCACGGGTGCTGACCGGCAGCCATTGCGTGGGCGGCCACTGTAGCTGCGGCAGCAAGTGCTGCAACAGGCCGTCGCAGGTGGCCGGCGTTGCCAGCGGAGCCAGTTCCTTCAGTGCGCGCCCGTCCTGTTCCTGTTGCTGGCCGCCACTGGCGATATCCACGCGCAGCTGGCGGCGCTTGAACAACCGATGCAAGGCTCCTTCGCGCAAGGTCCATGCCTGGATGCGACGGCGCGCCACGCTGCTGCGCACGCGTGTGAACAGACCGCGTTCAACGGTAAGACGGCGGTCTGCCTCGCTCAGGCGGAAACCGTAGTACTGCACGATCGCCAGACCCACCGATAGCAGCCGCATCAGCACCAGTGCGAAGGCGAGCAGCAGAATGCCGGTGGCGACCATGGTCAGCGTGCCCAGCTGCAACTGGCTGGCATAGCCGAAGGCATGGCGGCCCTGTTCTTCGATGAAATCGGAGGTGGCCCGGCGCGGGAACAGCTGGTAAGCCGCACCGATTGCCGCCGCCACAACGACCATCGCGCGGTTGGAAATAAGCCCCTGCCGCACAAGCTCGGACAATGGCAGGCTCAGCAGCACGCCATCTGTGGGGGCGTCGGCCTGCTGCTCGGCTGTCGCTGCCTCGCTGCCGCCCTGACGGATCAGTCGCTCCAGCTCCAGCGCCTGTGCCAGTTTGAGCACGCGCATTTCCGCTTCGGGCTTGTCGCCGCCAGCCGATTCCAGTCGCAGCTCGGCCACGCCGAACATGCGGTGCAACAGATTCTGATGCACCACCACATTGTGGATGCGCGCGAACGGAATCTCGCGACGGGTGCGCTCGAAGATGCCGCTACGAATGCTCAGCGCATCGTTGCCGATGCGATAGCGGTAGCTCAGGTACTGCAACACCGCGCTGGCGACCAGCGCCACCACGATCGCGGCACTGATCCAGTGGTGGTAGGGCAGGTCGTCATCGCGGCGGCTGCCGAACACCAGCAAGGCAACCAGGGGCAGCAGGAACTGCTGCACCTGCTGCTGCAGGGCGAACAGCCACGACCACGGATGCAGTCGCTGCTCGTCGCTGGGGATGGGGGGCGGCAGTTCGCTCACAGTGCGTCGTCGTGATCGAGCTGGCGCGCCAAACGATCACGCAGGTGTTCGGCATCGGCATGTGCCAGCCCGGCCACGGCGACGGTGTTCATGCGGGTGCCGGCGGTATGCACGATCAGGGTCGCCAAGCCTGTCATGCGTTCCAGCGGACCACGGCGCAGATCCAGGTGCTGTACGCGCGACACTGGCACGTGGCTTTCGCTCTGCCACATATGGCCGCGGCGCACGCCAAGTGATTGCGCGTCCAGTCGCCAGAAGGTCAGTCGATGCCGACGCCAGCCGAACCAGGCGCCCAACAGGGCACCGACCACGGCAGCGGCCGGTGGGCCCGACAGCCAGTTGGATTGATCGGTAGCCAACATCGCCACCACGCAGGCGGCGCCGAACAGCAGGGCCATGCTCAGCGCCGAACCAGCGGCGGCGAACAGCGCGCCGCGTGGCGGCAGTGGCTGCCACTGGATGTCGTCCGGCAGCGGCGTATCGAAGGCAGGAGGTTCAGTCATGCGCAGACGATATAACGGCGGGGCCGTACAACGGTAGGTGGGGCGATCGATGTTGTGGGAGCGGCGTAAGCCGCGAAGCTGATGAAGTGGCGGGGCCGGGGAAGGCCTGCACTCGGGATTTCGCCGAGAGGCGCCATTGACGGCGCCGGATGTTGCAGTGGCTTCGCGGCTTACGCCGCTCCCACAAAAATTGGCAGGAATCGATGCCGTTACTGCGCCGCCATGATCAGCGCATCCACATCCAGATGGTGGCCGGCGCGTGCGGCCTTGGTGCGCAGGTACTGCTCGTTCTCGTGGGTGATCTCGCCGGTGACCGGTACGCAGCCAACCACTTCAATGCCGGCCTTGCGCAGATGCTGCACCTTGGTCGGGTTATTGGTCAGCAGTTGGATGCGCTGCACGCCGAGCGCGCGCAGCATGGCCACCGCGCTGCCATAGCGGCGTTCGTCGGCACCAAAGCCCAGCTGTGCATCGGCGTCGATGGTGTCCAGGCCTTCGTGCTGGTAGCCGTAGGCGCGCATTTTGGCGGCGATGCCGGTGCCACGGCCTTCCTGGTCCAGATACAGCAGGATGCCGCCGCCCAGCTCTTTGAGCGTGCGCAGGCCGCGCCGCAGCTGGTCGCCGCAATCGCATTTGAGCGAGCCGAACAGGTCGCCGGTAAGGCAGGAGGAATGCACGCGCACCGGCACGATGCCGCTCATGTCCGGATTGCCAACGATCACCGCAACCTGATCGCGCTGTGCCACGCCACCACGGAACACGGCGAACTCGCTCATGCCGACGTCACGCAGTGGCACTGGCGAGCGCGTCACCAGTTCGTAGTCCTGGCCGGCCTGGCCAGCACCCTCGTACAGGGCGGTGGTGTCCAGCTGCAGGCAGTCATCAAACGGGCTGCTTGTTGCATCCAGTTCCACTGAAATCATGGCCGGCAACAGCAAGCCCAGTCGCGCCACTTCCACCGTCGCGGCGTCCAGTGCATTGCCATTGGCTTGTGCATCGGTCGGCGCGACTGCATCGCGCAGGTAGGCCAGGGCTGGCAGCTCGGCAAACTCGCGGTCGGCCAGTGGCAGGTGGATGCCGTTGGCGGAGTTGATGCCCAGGGTCTGCGCGCGCGCTGCACTCAGGAACAGGTAATGGCGACCTTGCGCGGCCTCGGCAAAGGCGGCGTAGCCTTCCGGCGAACTGCTGTCCAGGGCAATGCTGGCCAGTCGCTGCTGACCATCGCTGATCACCACCGGGCGGCCGGCGCGGAGTTCGGCGGCGGCGCGCTCGCAGCGGATGGCGGCGGTCTGGCCGAAGTAGGACGGGCTGGTGGAAGCGAGGCTGTTCATTTGAAACCTTATGGGGGCCGTTGGCAGTCGAATCAATCGAGCGGCACGGGTGACGCAGTGTTGCAGCAGCAGGTTCAGTGCGGGTGACGGGCGGTGGCGTAAGGGTCGTGCTCACCGCTACCCGGTGGCCGCAGCGTGTAGCGCTTATAGGTCCACTGGTACTGCGCAGGATCGCGGCGGGCGATGCGCTCGATGCCGGCATTGAGGGTGGCGACGGCCAGTTGCAGATCCGGGTCGGCGATCTGGGCTTCGGCCGGTTCGATGTGCAGGGCGAAGTCCAGGTTGGGCCCGGTGCGCTCGCACCAGCCGTACAACAGGGTGGCGCCGGTGCGCTCGGCCAGGCGGTTGACCAGGGTCATGGTCAACGCTTGGATGCCGAAGAACGGCACGAACACGCCGTCGCCGTTCTTGGGCTGCTGGTCGGGCAGGATGCCGGTAGCGCCGCCATCCTTGAGTACCTTGAACAACTGCCGCACCGCCGGGCCTTCAGCACGCACCTGACGCACGTTGTCGCCGCCACGGCATAGCTGCAGGAATTCATCGCCCACCGGGTTCTCCGGCGGCGCGTAAACAATTGCGATCGGCCCACGCGAGGCCAGCCACTGATTCAGTAGTTCCCAGTTGCCGTAATGCGGGGCAATCACGATCACGCCCTTGCCCGACGCCAGCGCGGCGTCGTAGAGCTCCTGGCCGTGGCGTTCGCGCAGGTGGCGGGACAGGTTCTCGGCCGGGTCGTGGGTCCACAGATACAGGGTTTCCAGCGCCTGGCGGGCGGTGGTGCGCAGCACCTCGCGGTGCAGGCGCGCGCGCTGGTTCGCGTCCAGTTCCGGGTAGGTCAGTTCCAGGTTGCGGCGGGTCACCCGGCTCTCGCGGGCATTGATGCTGCGCCAGAGCCAGGCCACCGTGTCGGCCAGGGTCCGCTGCCAGGACCAGGGCAGGTGGGTCAGGGCGCAGGCGAGGCGGTAATAGAGCTTGGCGGTGGATTGCGGTTTCATTCCCCCAAGTTTAGCCGCTGGCGCCCGGTGCTATGGTGCCCGGCCCTACAGCAGGAGCTGCCAATGCTTTGCCTGATCCAACGTGTCACCCAGGCCTCGGTCACCGTCGACGATGCCGTGGTCGGGCAGATCGGCCCGGGCCTGCTTGCCCTGGTGGGGGTGGAGCCGGGCGACGATGAGGCGATGCTGTCGCGGATGGCGGACAGGCTGCTCGGATACCGGGTTTTCGCCGACGATGCCGGCAAGATGAACCGTTCCTTGCGCGATACTGGTGGTGGGCTGCTGCTGGTCAGCCAGTTCACCTTGGCTGCCGATACCCGTTCAGGCATGCGCCCGAGCTTCACCAGCGCGGCGCCGCCGGTCGAGGCTGAACGGCTTTTCAACCGATTGGTGGCTATCTGCCGTGAAAAACACAGCTCAGGGGTGGAAATCGGCCGCTTTGGTGCCCATATGGTTGTCAGCCTGATCAACGATGGGCCCGTAACCTTTCTGCTCAGACCGTAGCGCGCCGCGAACCCACCGCCCCGGCAAGCGCTATGCTGCGCTGGTATAATGCTAGGTTCCCATCTTCACAATCGCCGGTGGCGCGAGCATTACATGGCCAACGAACGTCCTGCCCAGCAAAACGACATCAAGCTTCTGATCAGCAAGGGCCTGGAACAGGGCTACCTGACCTACGCCGAAGTTAACGATCATCTGCCCGACGACATGGTCGATCCGGAGCAGATCGAAGACATCATCGGCCTGATCACCGGCATGGGCATCGATGTCCACGAAGTTGCCCCCGACGCCGACACGCTGATGCTCAGCGACGGCAACACCGGCAACCGTGAAGTCGATGATACCGCCGCTGAAGAAGCTGCTGCTGCACTTACCGCACTCGACACCGAAGGTGGCCGCACCACCGACCCGGTGCGCATGTACATGCGCGAAATGGGTACGGTCGAGCTGCTGACCCGCGAAGGCGAAATCGCCATCGCCAAGCGCATCGAAGAAGGCTTGGGCCAGGTGCAGGCTGCACTGGGCACCTTCCCGCTGGCCGTTGAGTCGGTGCTGGCCGATTACGAACTGCACAAGGAAGGCAAGAAGCGCCTGGCCGAAGTGATCGTCGGCTTCAACGACCTGGTCGAGGAAGCGCCGGCCCCGGCCGTTGCCGAAGACACCAGCGATGACGCTGCCGAAGACGGCGACGAAGAAGACGACGGCGACGACGTCGAAGAAGAAGCCGGCCCGACCGGTCCGGATCCGGTTGAAGTTGCCAATCGCATGGAGCAGCTGGCCAGCGACCTTGCCAAGTTCAAGAAGGCACACGCCAAGGGCGACACCAAGGCACAGGCCAAGCTGCGCGAAGAAATCTCGGCCACGTTCGTGACCTTGAAGCTGCCGCTGCCGCTGACCGACGTGCTGGTTCGCCTGCTGCGCGACACCATGGCGCAGGTCAAGTCGCAGGAGCGTCGTGTGCTGCACCTGGCCACCATCACTGCCCGCATGCCGCGTAAGGATTTCATCCGCTCGTGGGAAGGCAACCAGACGAATCTGGAGTGGGTGGAAGACGCGATCAAGCGTAAGCAGAAGTGGTCTTCGGCCCTGCGTGACGTCAAGGACCAGATCGTGTCCGAGCAGCAGGCCACCATCGACCTGGAAAAGAACACCCAGCTGAGCCTGGACGAGCTGAAGGAAATCAGCCGCGTCATGGCCTACGGCGAAGCCAAGGCGCGCAAGGCCAAGAAGGAAATGGTCGAGGCCAACCTGCGTCTGGTCATCTCCATTGCCAAGAAGTACACCAACCGCGGCCTGCAGTTCCTGGATCTGATCCAGGAGGGCAACATCGGCCTGATGAAGGCCGTCGACAAGTTCGAATACCGTCGCGGTTACAAGTTCTCGACCTATGCCACCTGGTGGATCCGCCAGGCGATCACCCGTTCGATCGCCGACCAGGCCCGCACCATCCGTATCCCGGTGCACATGATCGAGACGATCAACAAGTTGAACCGCATTTCCCGCCAGATGCTCCAGCAGTATGGCCGCGAGGCTACGCCGGAGGAGCTGGCCAAGGAAATGGACATGCCGGAAGACAAGATCCGCAAGGTGATGAAGATCGCCAAGGAGCCGATCTCGATGGAAACCCCGATCGGCGACGACGAGGATTCGCATCTGGGCGACTTCATCGAGGACACCAACGTGGAGTCCCCGATCGAGAACACCACCAACATCAACTTGTCGGAAACCGTGCGTGACGTGTTGGCTGGCCTCACTCCGAGGGAAGCCAAGGTGCTGCGCATGCGCTTCGGTATCGACATGAACACCGATCACACGCTGGAAGAAGTGGGCAAGCAGTTCGACGTGACCCGTGAACGTATCCGTCAGATCGAGGCCAAGGCGCTGCGCAAGCTGCGTCACCCGAGCCGTTCGGAGCAGCTGCGCAGCTTCCTCGACATCGAGTGAGTGGTGGCTTGCAAGTGATTGCTGGCGCGTAAGTGCCGGAATGAAAAACCCCGCCTTGGCGGGGTTTTTCTTTGGGGGCTGCGGCGGGCTGCGTAGGAGATCCAGCTATGACCTTGCCATGCGTGGGTTGTGCGCTGTAGAACCAGGATAAGTGCGGCGCGTCGTGGCGGCGTTTCGAACCAACAGCCCAAGGTGTGCCTGGCCGACTCGAGTCGAGGTAACGATAAGGCTGCACGGCTTGGGAGGGCGGCGTTGCCGCCACGGTTGGCGTTCTTTTTGACTGTCCGCAAAGTGCGTGGAGCGTGTTGAGTCTGGTGGCGATGCATCTGAAACAAAGAAAGCAGCCCTCAGGCCGCTTTCTTTGTTGAATTGATATCCAGAGCGGCACAGCTACTGATCTGGATACCGTGTTGGATCAGAAAGAGTAGCGCGCGCCAAGGTAAAAGCGACGTGGTTCGTTCCATGCCGAGTCTTCGCCATAGCCATAGGTGCCGCCGGAGACCAATCCCTCGGCCCCTGTCGCCGACTGTTTGTCGAGGATGTTGAAGATATCCAGGAAAAACTCGAGATTTCCGAACGGCAGGCCCCAGTTGTATTTCACCCGCGCATCCAAGGTGTAGCTTGACGGGCCTTCGTGGGCGCCTACCGAGCCCGGCAATACCCATGTGTCGTAGACACCGCCGTCGACGTACCCATCACCCATGACCGGCAGATAGCGCGAGCTTGCGAGCTGCGCGGTTGTATAGAGCGTGCCACTGTTCCAGTTGAATACGCCGCTTACTTCCAGGCCGTTGTCCCATGCATAGGAGGCCCAGCCTTTGAACTGGTGTTTGATGTTGCCAGCTTGTGGTCCATAAATGTTGGGCGCCCGCGGATCCAGTGCGACCACATCGCCTTGGAAGTCGGCGTTGCTGTCGGAGTTGGTGTTGCCCTTGGCGTCGTTGTAGGTGTATGAGACCGAGCCCTGCCAGTTGTCCTTTTTGAACTTCTGCAAGGTGACTTCGTAGCCCATGTATTTGCGCTTGCCGCCGGCTAGCGTGCCGATCACGTAGTTCGAATTCGGGGCGCTGCTGTAGCCGAAGTAGGAGAGTGGCAGGTAGTAGAGGGAGCCTGGAGCTGCCAAGCCGGCATTGCCTTCCGGGTCGTTGGGGTCCAGCGAGGCATCGGAGTACACCGCCAGGTCGTAGTCCTCCAGCAGGTTCTTTGTTACGCGCTTGGTGGCGGTGATGGTCAGGCTGAGGTCGTCACGGAACGTGGTGGAGAAGCCCAACATCATTTCGTCGGTGTATGGCGTCTTGGTGGATGGTGCGAACAGCGCATCCGGCTCTTTTTCGCCACCTCGTGTGCGGAACGTCAGCCACTGATCGCCCAGGTAGATCTGCTCTGCATAGCTGGGACCGGTCAAGTTGCCGGCAAAGTCGGAGATGTTGTTGCGGACCGGATCGTAGTAGCGCCCATAGTAGCCCCAGACCTTGCTACGCCCGTCACCGGACAGGTCATAGACCAAGCTCAGACGGGGGGCAAACTCCCAGTCAAACTTCGCCGATTCGCCTCCCTTGGAGTCGTAGTGCTTCCACTGCTCAGCACGCACGCCGGCGTTGACTGTCCACTGGTTCAGCGTCCAGGTGTCCTGCAGGTAGACGGTCTTGCCCTTGGAGCTGACGGTGTAAGGCGCCGTCTGGGTTTCGGTGATGCGATAGTTGTTGATGTAGCCGCCAGGGTTGCCTGCGGTGCCGGTCATCCTGTGGGCGCCAAGTTCTGCCGTCGATACGGTGCCATCGCCATCGGTGTCAAGCAGGCCAACGAAGTAGGCCCTGTTGGCACTCTCATCGATGCTGTCGATGATGCGGCCGTAGTCGGTTATCACGATCGGACGCGTGGTCCAGGCATTGCCGGCGGCGTTGTTGACCGCTTCGTCCAAGGTCAGCCCGCTGTACTGGTTGTCGATGGAGGTGTAGCGCGATTTGTCACCGTTGTAGATGGTGCTTTCGAAGTACTCGTTCTTCGTGCTGGTGACGCCCAGTTTGAAACTGTGAGAACCGTAGGAGGTGTCCAGCCAGTATTCGACGCTGGCGCCAAATTCGTCGCGGTTGCGTTCGGTTTCCACGTCATAGCCCAAGCCGCCGATATTGCGCTGCGAGAGAGAGGCCTGAGCGGATGAACGGAATGCAATGGTATTTGTCGCTGATGCATCTGCTGCCGAGTCGGAAAGTTCGCCTTCGTGACGGAAGCCATAGGCATTCAGGCGGAGCTTTTCCCAATCATGGCTGTATTCGAACTTGTAGTTGTCGCCGCCCTGCTTGCGCGAATAGTCGCGATTGTTCAGCGTGCTGGCGCCTGTGGCGCCTGTGGTGCCGGTGATGTCGGTGGGGTCGTTGAAGAATGTGCCGGTCAAACGATCATTCTCGGTGATCTGCCAAGTGGCCTTGAAGAACGCATAGTCGGCGTCGCTTTCCGTGGTGCGCATGAACTCGCCAGTCTGCGCATTGACCACATCGGTCTCGCGGTACTTCTTCTGGTAGGACGCGAAGAACCAGAGTTTGTCCTGCAGGATTGGGCCGCCAAGGGTGAAGGCAGTGTCGTAGGTCGAGAAACCCGAGGATGTGTTGTGCTTGTTGTCTGCGACCAGGCTGTCGTTCTGCATGTAGTAGTTCAGCGAGCCATGCCAGTCGTTGGAGCCGGATTTGGTGACCACCTTGGCGATCAGTCCGGAACCACCGGCATACTCAGCCGGTACGCCACCGGTAATGACCTGCTGTTCCTGGATGATTTCCGAGTTGAAATTGGCGCCGAACGTACCCGTCGAAGGATCGGTGACGTCCACGCCGTCCAGCATGTAGACATTGTCGGTCGAGCTGCCGGTCGTGCCGCCGATATCGGAATAATTCACACCCGACTTGGATGATGGATTGCCGCTGGCGCTGGGCTTCACTCCAGGCACCAACTGCAGGTAGCTCTGGTAGCTGCGGCCAGTCGGTAGCGACTCAACCTGCTCCAGGGTCAGCACGCTACTCACGGTCGCCGAGGTGGTATCGATCGCAGCCAGCGCGGTGCCGGTTACCGTAACGGTGTCCAGGTTGGTGGCGTCGGCGGAGGATGCTGCAACCTTGCTCAACTTGTAGCCGATGCTCAATTCCTTGCCACTCACCACTGCGACATTGGCAGCAGTGAAATCATTGTGGCCAGGTGCTTCGATCTGAATGGTGTAGTTGGTTGCCGGGTCCAAGCCAGTGAGGCGGAGGCGACCAGTCGAATCGGTGATGCCTGTCTTTGAAACCAGGCTGTCAGGCGAACTTACCTTCACGGTTGCGCCCACCAGTGGTTGACCGCCACCGTCGTTGATGACGATGCGCAAGCCACCAGTGTCTGCACAGGCCGCGCCGACGAAGCACATGCAAAGAGCAACACTCAGTGTTTTTTTGCGGAGTTGACGCAAGTAGATTCGTTTCAAGAAGTTCACTCCCCTGGAAAAGAATAGTGAGCGAGGCCGCGCTATGGGGCGCGGGAAGCGATGTGCGCTGGATCTTAAGACGGCGCCAACATTATTTGTGTGCATCAACAGACACTTCGTTTGGAGATTTTTTCCTTTCAATCATCAAACTGCCTGTCTCCTGGAGGCTGGACTGTGCAACGGAGGATTGGACTGAAGCCCGTAAGCAACTTGTGCGCTGAGGGATGGGATGTTGAAACGCAACGATGCGAAAACACGTTGCGCAGGAAGAGCACTGCGTTGTTGCGTGCATCCATTGGTTGCCTGTGCGCCGTGAGACCAAGCAGGCGCCAAGCTGGGTTTGTATGCGATGGACTAGTGCCCATCATCGACAGGGGTACTTATACAAGCCATGGCGGCGACTGGGTGCCATCAGAACAGCTCGCTCTTCCTGCAACCGCCAGGGGCAGGATAGGTGCAGATTTTTCGGCGTCCCTAGGTCTTCAGTAGCGCGCTAGAACGGTCTTTGCTCATCTTGTGCTGTACCCCGCGTGGGCTCTTGCAGAACCAGTAGCCTCCATCGCCATCCAAATGTCGGTTGAATGGAAGACACGGGCCCATCGGAACGGTACACTCACGCCGCTTCGATGCGTGATGTGATGGATACTCGCTGAGGCAAGCCCGTTCACCGGGGTTGCGCTGGGTCTCCAAGAATCGGCTTGAAGCCTTTGCAGGGCCTATAGCTCAACGGTTAGAGCAGAGGACTCATAATCCTTTGGTTCCAGGTTCGAATCCTGGTGGGCCCACCACTAAACGCCTTACGGCTCAACGGTTTATCCGTTTTGCTTCTTGGTGATGTTGGAGGCTCCTGAAAAATGTCCCGAGAAATCGGGCATTTTTGCGGCTTCCACGACTGGAACGTCGTGATCATGGGAGTCGAGCATTCTCTCGTCCTTATGATCGCTGCTTTGTTGCTTGTCGGCTCTGTCTCCCGGCGTGTCGGTGATGCCGCGGTACGTGAGGTCGTGCGGGCTGAATCGCTTGGCTTCTGCGATGACGCCGTCGCTCATCGCAGCGGTGATCATCTTCTGCCAGGCCTGTATTTAGGCCGTCTTTCGTCAGCTGGTCGCCGGTCTCGGCGATGAAATAGAGCGCTGCTCATGCTTGAGCGGCGCGAGGCGCGCACTGTTGTGGTCCCATGCAAGGGTCTTTGCACGCGCAATGCCTTGGCTTCATCCCATGCCGCCCGTAGCTCAGGAGTCCAGCGCGCGATCTTGTCTTGGCTCCCGAGGTCGTCCCAACAAAGGCTGGCTCTGTCCAGAAAAACCCGGGAACTCCAGTCATCGGCGCTTAGTAATCGGGAAGGTCGCTTCCTGCCAGTGGGCGCACGTCTTGAACAAGATGCACCAGCACTCGTCCCGGCTCTTCGGTTGCAATCATGTGGGCTGAATTTTCAAACCACACTATTTTTTTGAAGGGCGCGTCGACCTTTGGCAGCCAAGATGCGACGTTCTCGGAGGGCGTCGTATTGTCATGGCGACCCGCGAAAATGATGATCGGCGTATCGAACCTGGTGAAACCGGTCATGTCCAGCTTTGCCTCTTGAGGAAGAAGAGACTTCAGCGACATGGCCGTTCCGCTGTCGATGGCCTCTATGTCCTTGTCCGAATATTCGGGAGACAATTCGATTGCATTGCCGTACCAGCCCTGCGAGCTCCTGCCGGCAGCCAGTCCTCCATAGTGCCCCGACCATTTCCTGAGCACACGGACCTTTTCCAGCGGCGTACTGCCGTCCACATTCGGATATGGGGCGATGGCCTCAAGTTCCTTGGTGGCCTGTGTGTTCCCTGCCTCTCGCGCAAACTGCAGTGTATTGGCGTATCCGACACGCTCATTGTCGTGACCGTTCAGCAGCTGACCTTCGCCCACGTACGCGTAGAGCCACTCTGGATGGCGCTTGGCCAAGCTCAGCCCGAGCACGCTGCCCCAGGAATGTCCGAGCACAAACACTTTCTTCTTGTCGTAGTGCTTTTGCAGATACTGCACTACCTCGCCAGCGTCAGAGATCATGCGCTCAATGGTCAATGTTGGTTCGACCAACTTGGCATCATTGGACGCGTGTGTCTTTCCTGCACCTCGCTGATCCCATTGAACTACCGTGAAGTAGTCTTCCCAGCCGGCTTGATATACCCAGCCCAGGGGCATTTCCACAGAACCAGGCCCCCCGTGGATGACCAGCAGGATTGGGTTTTGGCGGTCGCGTCCGCGAACGCTGATCCATTGCTTTATGCCCCCGATCGGAATCTCAAGCTGCTCTTGAACGCCATTGGGCGACACAATCTTCTGAATATCACCGATTGCAGCCCTCACTTCTTCCCGCGTATATCGCTGGCCTTCTTCAGCCAAAGCGGAGGAGGAGTAGCAAAGAATTGATGCAGCCAAAGCGAACACAATGTGTTTCATTATTCGAGCCGATCCCTTTTTTTAACGAACTGTACAGCAATCACAGGCGAGTCATCTCAGCTTCGCTGCACTTCAACGTTTGATCGTGAGAGGCTCGAATTTTGTCCAGAGAGTCGCTTGCGATGGAGGCCGTCAGGGCCTTGAGCCTAGGATAGATATTGGTTTGTTTGACTTCACACATGCGTACCACGAATTGGATAAGGCCAGCGCTTCAGTGGCTGTGTTGATCACGAGGTATCTCCATTCTGCTGATCGGCCGGTGCTTTATAACGGGCTGCTTTTTCCGACAGAAAGTCTTGCGCTCCTCGCGCACCAGCTTGGAGAGTTGTAAGCAAGGCGTGCTGCATCAGCGGTGATGCGGCAGCCAGGAGCGGTTGCAACCTGGAACAGCAGCAATTACCTGCCCAGTGATAGTCGAACTGCAGTTGGTCGAACCTTGGAATCTTTTGGCTGCTCGCGCGACCGTGCCTGATGCAACTCCTGCAGGGCTACATCTGCCTGAACTCCTTGGCGCGGCGCACGAACAACGCGAACCTATTGTTGCGGCAGTGGTTGCCGTTGCCTCGACTCTGGACCTTGGTCGGCCACTAGAAGCTTGGCAAGCGGCATCGATCCCGATCAGATGGTATTGCGAATCATTCGCAATTAATTTAACGTATCGCCCGCCGGCATCGCGCCGGCCCTTTCCATGAGACCCGTCGATGAACCTCCGTCCTTTGGCCTGCCTGCTGCTGGCCGCTGCGGTACTGCCTGCCCAGGCGCATACGCCGTACCTCGCCCCGGCAACCTTCAAGGTGCAGCCGACCAGCACGGTTACCCTCGATGCCAGCTTCGCCGAGCATTTTTTCGTGCCCGAAGTGGTGTTCGACAACAGCGAGTTCGTCGTCACCGATCCCGATGGCGTGCAGCATGCGCCCGATGTGGTGCAGCGACTGAAGACCCGTGCCGTGGTTGAGCAGACCCTGCCGGGCAAGAAGGGCACGTACCGCTTCTCTACCGGCAACCGCCTTGGCGCGGTGTTCCGCACCTGGGAAGTGGATGGTCGCAAGGAAAGCAGCCGTGATCCGGCCAAGCCGCTGCCGGCCGGTGCAGTCATGCTCTCGCATTACCAGAGCTTGTCGCGCTCGGAGGTCTACCTGACAGCCGGTGAGCCGACCCGGCAAGCCTTGGCGCCGTATGGCAAGGGTCTGGAACTGGTGCCGGTGACCCATCCATCGGACCTGTACGTCGGTGAGCAGTTCGCATTCGAGGTGCATTACGACGGCAAGCCGTTGCCGGCACAGAAGGTGGAAATCCACGCCGCACGCGGTGATGACGAGATCCAGCCGGCTCCGGTCGA
This sequence comes from Stenotrophomonas sp. STEN030, assembly GCF_056759995.1. NCBI lineage: Bacteria > Pseudomonadati > Pseudomonadota > Gammaproteobacteria > Lysobacterales > Lysobacteraceae > Stenotrophomonas > Stenotrophomonas sp. STEN030. Next base: position 82,376 of record NZ_JBRREB010000006.1, read on the forward strand.
GCTGACCACCGATGCTGCCGGCAAGGCCTCGTTCGCCTTGCGGGAGCGGGGCACCTATCTGGCCCTGATCCGCTACCGCGGGCCGGCGCCGGCCGGGGCTGCCGCGCCGGAGTACGGCAACAACTACACGCTCAGCTTCCGCGTGCTCGAACCCTAAGCCGCTTTCCAACTGGGATATCCCCGATGAAAACCTCCTTTGCTGTCGCCACGCTGTTGGCTGCGGTGCTGACCCCGCTTGCCTCGGCGCAGGCTGCCGCGCCGCCCGTGGTATCGCCGACGGTTACTGCTTTCCTTACCCAGTTCGACCCGGACAAGACCGGCGCGGTCAGCTGGGAAGCCTTCGAGCAGTTCCGTCGGCAGCGTTATGACGCCACCGATGCCAACAATGATGGGCACGTCGATCGCCAGGAATACGTGGACGAATACCTGCAGCGTTTCGACGTGCGCCTGGCTGACGCGCGTGCCGGCCACCTGCGGCAGACCGATACCCGCTTCAAGGCGCTGGACCGCGACAAGAACGGCAGCATCAGCCGCGCCGAGTTCGATGCCGCCGGTGAACGCACCTGGGCTGGCTACGAGAAGAGCCAGGACGCCACCCGGGAAACCGCTGCCAGTGACAACCGCGATCCGCTGAAGATGCCGACCTCGCACACCGCCAACGGTATGCTGGAGCTGTACGACCGCAATGGCGACGGATTGGTGGAGCGTGCTGAGTTCGACGCTGCACGTGGCGCCACTTTCGCCGCTGCCGATACCAATGGCGATGGCGTGCTGGATCTTGCCGAATACACCGCCGAGTTTGAAGGTCGGCTGGATGCGCAGCGCAGCAAGGTCCGCGACGCGGCAAGCCGCCAGGCCGGCGTGCGCTTCGATTCGCTGGATGCCGACAAGGATGGCCGCATGACCTTTGCCGAGTATCAGGTGTCCGGCAAGCGTCTGTTCGAGCGCGCTGACAGCAATGGCGACCGCATCGTTGACGCCCGCGATCCCGAGCCGGTTGCCGGTGCCCATTCGGCCAACGGCAACCGTTGAGCCCCGCGTACCGGTCGCTGCATGCGACCGGTCACTCCAGTTTCTGCAATGACACGGCGCCCGCGCGGCGCCGATGCCCCCCAGCCGGCATGGTCCATGTGATCGAGCAGCCAGGAACGGCGTATTCCCGCCATTACCTTTCTGTGGAGATCTCTCATGAATGCAGCTGTATCCCTGCTTGCGCTGGCCGTTCTGGCCAGCCTGTCCGGCGTTGCCCGCGCCGATGCGCTGGCTGACGCCTCAAACCTGGATACCGTCCGGGTTGAGGCCGAACGGGCAAAGAAGAGCAAGTCGCGCAACCAGAACGTGACCGTGCTCAGCGCCGCCGATCTCGATGCAGAGATGGCCAACAACATGGAAGAGGCCATCCGCTACATCCCGGGTGTGAGCGTGGTCGACATGGGCCGCTTCGGTGACAACGGCTTCAACATCCGTGGTCTGGAAAGTGATCGCGTGGCGATCACCGTCGATGGTCTGAGCCTGGCCGAATCGGTGGAGACCGCGCGCTCCTACGAGTTCTTCCGCAGCGGCCGCGGCGATGTGGACATCGATACGCTGAAGAGCCTGCAGGTGGTCAAGGGCGCCGATTCGATCACCTCCGGCAGTGGTGCGCTTGGCGGCGCGGTGGTATTCACCACCAAGGACCCGGCGGACTATCTCAAGCCTGAAGGCAACGACACCCATGTTGGGGTGAAGTTCGGTTACAGCGGTTCCAACGACGAGACCATGGGCACGCTGAGCTTGGCCAACCGTACCGGTATCGTCGAGTCGATGCTGGTCTACACCCGCCGCGAAGGCCATGAAAGCGAAAGCTGGTACGACAGCACGGTGGACCGGATCGGTGTCGGCCGGCGCACGCCGGATCCGGTCGACAGCACGCGTGACAATCTGTTGGGCAAGGTTGATCTGCAGTTGTCGGACGCGCATACGCTGGGCTTCATGTACGAGCGCGGCCGCGCCAACAACCAGGTCGACAATCTTTCCCGCGTCTACGCGCCGGGCTACCTGGAGCGCAAGGGCGACGATCGCAATGACCGCGACCGTTATGGCGTGAGCTGGCAGTGGCGTGCAGGCAACGCCCTGTTCGACACGCTTGATGCACAGCTGGATCGCCAGATCACCGACAGCCGTGGCGTTACCCGCATTCTGGCCGGCAGCGGTTGCCCGGGTGGCGGCGCTCCCTGCAAGCGCAGCGAAGACCGCTCCACCGAGCAGACCCTGGACCGCGCAGCGCTGGATTTCAGCAAGGTGGTGGAAGGCCCGGTGCGGCATGACATTGGCTATGGCCTGGCCTGGCAGCAGCGCGACATCGACTACACCGCAGTGGACACCCGTTGGAATGCGGCCGGTGGCATTGCCAGCGTGGAGCATGACCCGCGCCAGGTGCCCAAGACCGATGCACGCTCCTGGAACCTGTACGTGCGCGACAGCCTGAGCCTGTTCGACGAGCGCCTGCAGCTCAGCGGTGGCCTGCGCTATGACCGCTACGATTACTCGCCGCAGGTAGACAGTACTTTCGTCGACAAGACCGGCAGCGTGCGTGACCTTCGCTTCTCGGCGCCAAGCTGGCAGGTGGGGGCGGAGTTCCGCTTCCTGCCCGACCATGCGCTGTGGGCTCAGCTGGGCCGTGGCTTCCGCGCACCGAGCGTGGCTGACCTGTATTCGCCGACCAGCGCCAGCGCTGCGTTTGATGCAGTGAGCGGTGCACCGATCCAGCTGGATACCTCGATGTCCAACCCGGACCTTGATGCGGAGAAAAGTCTCAACATCGAACTGGGTTACCGCTGGACCACCGATCGCGCGCAGTTGGGGTTCTCGGTGTTCCGCGACCAGTACGACAACTTCATCGAAACGGTGACCACGGCGGTGCCTTATGCCAATGGTTACCGCACCACACCAACCGGCCCTGTGCAGTACAGCTACAACAGCACGATGCCGATCAATGCGGGCAAGGTGACGGTGAAGGGCGCCGAGCTGGAAGGGCGCTGGCAGATTGCCGATGCGTGGTCGTCGCGGATGGCGGCGGCGTACAGCAAGGGCGAGAAGCACAATGGTGATCCGCTGGAGAGCATCGTGCCGGCCAGCGCGGTACTGGGTGTGCGCTATGCACCTTCGCCGCTGTGGAACGTCAGCGCCAACCTGACCCACGCCTGGGGCAAGAGCGCCAGCGACGCCTACACCACATCGGCCAATGGCACGCAGGTGGTACCGGCGTGGACAGGCAAGGCCGATGGTTACACGGTGCTGGACCTGACCGGCAGTTGGAACATCACCTCGCAGTTGCGGGTAACGGCAGGCATCTACAACCTGACCGATCGCGAGTACTACCTGTGGCAGCGCGTGCGGGTAATCAACAAGGGACCCAACACCCTGTACGGCTACGTCAACGATGACGGCATCGGCCGTTACAGCGAGCCGGGTCGCAACGCCCGCGTCACGGTGGCGTATTCGTTCTGAGTCATGGGGGGCTGAGGCCAGCCCCTTGCCCCGGGAACAACAGCGCAGGCACTGCGCTGTTGTTCTTTGGATGGGCCGGTGCGGTTCTACGTGCAGGCGACAACGCTTCCAAAGGTATCGCCCAACTCTCCCCGAACACGGGCTAAGCTCAGCAATCCGTAACGGAGGCTGTTGGCAATGCCGATTCGTACAGTTTCAAGTCGCCGCCGCTTTATCACCAGCTCCGCAACCTTGGGGATTCTCGCCGCGCTGCCTTCGGCTCCCGTGCTGGCCGCTTCGTGCAAGGACGCCGCCAGCAGTTCCTGGATTCCGGACGACACATTCCTCGCCGAGCTGCCCCGGATCATGCAGGCCTTCGCGGTTCCGGGCGTTGGCATCGCCGTGGTTGAAGATGGCGTTGTGGCGTGGAGCAGGGGATTTGGCCTCGCCAATGCGCAGACGCAGACACCCGTCGATGCGCGCACGGTGTTCGAGGATGCGTCGCTCAGCAAGCCGATGTTCGCCTATCTGGTGATGCAGCTGGTGGAGCAGGGGCGAATCGATCTGGATGTTCCACTGGTTGGCTATCGGCAGCCCGACTATCTCGGCGATCATCCGTGGCTTGCGCTGGTTACCGCGCGCGATGTGCTGCGGCATACGACGGGTCTGCCAGATTGGCGCAAGTCTCCAGCAACCGAGAAGCTGGTGCCGATGGTGAAGCCTGGTACGCGCATCAACTATTCCGGTGAGGCCTTCGTGTGGCTGCAGCTGGTGGTTGAAGCAATCACCGGCCAGAGTCTGGATGAGTCGATGCAGATGCATCTGTTTGGTCCGGCTGGTATGAACGACAGTAGCTACACATGGAATGCAGACTTGGCGGCACGCTCGGTCTATGGTCATCCTGCGCACGATCGAATCGATGCCGGAGTGCCGCGCCAGGTGCTCCGCGAACAATGGGGTGTCGCCCAGCAGGTTGCAGATCGTTGGGGTAAGCCGCTGTCGGTATGGAAGTACGCAGATGCCGAGCGCGCAATGCCGGAAGTGCTGGCGCTGGCACCGCCGGGCTTGGTGACATGGCCGGGCGATATCCTCGCCAATGCAGCAGCAAGCCTGCGCACGACGGTGCAGGACTATGCGAGCTTCCTGAGTCTGATGATGGCTGGTCGACAACGTGCGTCATGGGAGATCAGCGAGGCTGCGCGGCAGGCGATGCTCACGCCGCAGATCAGCTTGCCTGGGCGATGGACCGAGAAAGGGCTGGGTTGGAACACGGAGCAGACTCGCGACGGCCCGGTGTTCTATCACTCCGGCAGCAACAGCGGCATCTTCAAGAATTTCGCCATTGGTGACGCACAGCGCAGGCGAGGCATCGTGGTGCTGACCAACGGCGGCAGCGGCTCGTTCGTGCATCAGCGCGTGGTGCGTGCGGCGACGGGGTATGACCTGCTTTCCTACGATCTATAACCAAGCTTCCGCAATCTGACCGGTTGCAAACGCTGGCCTGACCGGATGGTCTAGACGCTCCAGTTCAGCGTTTGATCCGGCGTTTCTGGGTCACCCAGATGGTTCTGTTCAATGCATCTAATTACTCGCCATCTGCTTGGAACCCAACCTTCTTGTGGCTGCCATCGCAGAACGGTTTGTTGTTGGAGTGGCCGCACCGGCATAACCATGTTTCGGTGAGGCGGTCGATGGTGCGGCCGGTGCCGCTGACCACTTCTAGATTGCCGATCACGTGCAGCGGGCCGTTCCTGGTTGGGTTCACCTGCAGCGGACCGTCGCGTTGTGGCAATGCTTCGGATTTCTTTTCTGCTGGTTCACCGGTAGCGATGAAACCGCACTCGACGTGGCGGTGATCGCAGAAGGGTTTGTTGTGCGATTCGCCGCAGCGGCATAGCGTGGCGCGCATGCCTTCCTCTGTGCCTGCTATCACCAAGGGCGCGGTAAAGGCGAGGGGGCCGTTCTCACGTATATGCACCAGGTTCACCACCGGTGCCGGCTCGCTGTGGGTGCCGTCGTTGTACTCGTAGCGGATGGCGCCGGAGGGGCAGTTGCGCGCGATCAGCTCCACTTCTTCCGGCGCGACCGCATCGGGGTGGATCCACTCGCCGACCACATTCGGCACGAACACGTCCGGATGGCTGAGCACGCAGTTGCGTGAGTGGATGCAACGCTCGCCGTCGAAATGAATGGTGACGGTTTTGCCGCGTACGGTTTCGGTTGCCATGGGCTGCCTCCGCTTCGGAATGCGCAGTGTCGCGCGGAAGAGGTGAAGGCGGGGCGTATACAGCTACCTTTTTTGTGGGAGCGGCGTGAGCCGCGAAGCTGGTGCCAATGAGACAGCCATTGGACTGGGGGGCATGAAGGGGTACGAGCTTCGCGGCTTACGCCGCTCCTACAAAGACGGGTTATTTGCGTATGGCGAGCACGCCATCCAGCGCCAGCTCGGCCTTGAAGCCGGCTTTCTGCAGGCGGGTGGCGACTTCGCGGGGGACGTCGCGGCCGCTGGTGAGCTTGTTGGGGGCGCCGGTGTAGTGGAACAGACGGCCGCCCTTGCGCAGCACGCGGGCGAGGTGATCGTAGAACACCTGCGAGTACAGTTCGCCGGCAATGCCGAAGCGCGGTGGGTCGTGCAGAACGGCGTCCATCGAAGCATCGGCGATGCCTTCGATTTCCTTGGAGACATCGCCGTGGTTCAACTGCAGGCGGCCACCTGCATGTTCACCATCGGGATCCGGTGACCATGGGTTCAGGGTGCGCAGCCACAGCACTTCCGGGCTCTTTTCAAAGGAGCGGATGGCCGCCACGCCTTCGTCCAGGCAGCAGGCGGCGAAGTAACCCATGCCGCCGCAGGTATCGAGCACCTGTTTGCCACGGGGCTCCACCAGCGCGACCTTGCGGCGGGCGTCGTCCAGCGGCGAGATCTGCGCGCTGACCAGCATCTTGATGCCGTCGATCTCGAAGGTGGGGATGCCCCAGTCGGTGGGCACCAGCTTGTACAGGCCGCTGCCGAAGCGCGAGGCGGCGCTGAATTCATCGCCATCCCAGTAGTAGATGGTGCGGTCCTTGAGCTTGGCCGGCCACGGATAGTGCTGGCCGCGGTAGTGCCAGCTGTCGGTGCTCAGACTGACCGGTTCCTGGCTGCGGCCAAGGTCGAGCGAGGTGATGATCTCGCTGCTGCCTTTGTTCAGAGCGCTTTGCAGCTGCTCGAGCAAGGGGCGGGTTAGCAGGGGGCCGGTGTAGTGGGACATGGGTGCGAAGCTGATGCGGGGGAGGGAATGCTACCGCAGGGTGGGTTTTGGGGTTTTGGTTCCGCTCGAAGGGCACTCCTCCCCAACCCTCCCCTTGCCTGCGGCAAAGGGAGGGAGCCTCTGCCCCCCCTCCCTTTTGCGTAGCAACGGGGGAGGGCTGGGGAGGGGGAGCTTTCCACGCTCACTCAAGCAAGCCCAACCAGCGCCCAGTAACCCAAGCGGGCATAATTCGCGCCCCTTACTTCGATTCCGCCTGCGCTACCAGCGCTGGCGGCCAGCCCGTATGTCCTTCCTGCATTCTGAACTGGCGCAATGGCGTGCCAATCCCCTGCGTGAAATGTTGGCCGGTGCGGTGGCCACCTTTGCGCTGATCCCCGAGGTCATCGCATTCTCGTTCGTGGCCGGGGTGGACCCGCAGGTTGGCCTGTTCGCTTCCTTCGTGCTGAGCATCGTCATCGCGGTGTTCGGTGGGAGGCCGGCGATGATCACTGCGGCTGCCGGTTCGGTGGCCTTGGTGGCGGCACCGCTGATCAGTGCGCATGGTCTGCCGTATCTGTTTGCCGCTGGCCTGTTGGCGGGCGTCATCCAGATCGTATTCGGCGTGCTGCGGCTGGGCGTATTGATGCGCTTTGTCAGCAGCTCGGTACGCACTGGCTTCGTCAATGCGCTGGCCATCCTGATCTTCGCCGCGCAGTTGCCGCAGCTGCACGGCGCCACTGCCGCGACCTGGGCGATGCTGGCGCTGGGCCTGCTGGTGATCTATGGGTTGCCGCGGCTGCCTTTGCCGGGCGTGCGAGCCATTCCTTCGCCGCTGATCTGCATCGTAGTGCTGAGCGTGCTGGCATCGTGGCTGAAGCTGGATCTGCCCACCGTCGCCGATCTGGGCAAATTGCCGGATGCGCTGCCGCAATGGATGGGTTTGCCGTCGTTGCCGTTTGATCTGGAGACGCTGCGCATCATCGCGATGCCGGCCTTGGCTATCGCGATGGTGGGCTTGCTCGAGTCGATGATGACGGCGCGTGTGGTCGATGAACTTACCGATACGCCAAGTTCCAAGAACAGAGAGTGCACCGGTCTGGGTGTAGCCAATATCACCGCCAGCCTGTTCGGCGGCATCGCCGGCTGCGGCATGATCGGGCAGACCGTTGGCAACGTGAAGTACGGCGGACGTGGTCGGCTTTCGACCTTGTTTGCTGGCGTGTTCCTGCTGGTGCTGATGGTGTTGCTGAAGCCATGGGTTGGCCAGGTGCCGGTGATCGCACTGGTGGCGATCATGGTGATGGTCAGCGTGTCTACCTTTGATTGGCGCAGCCTTGGCGCCTTGGTGCGGCATCCGCGCCTGTCTGGTGTGGTGATGCTGGCGACGGTGGCAGTGACCTTGGGTACGCACAATCTGGCGGCCGGTGTTGGCGTTGGTGTGCTGCTGAGCGGAGTGTTCTTCGCGTTGAAGGTAGCGCGCCTGCTGCGTGTGGAAGCGCTGGATCAGGCTGATGGCAGCCTTCGCTATGTGGTGCGCGGGCAGGTGTTCTTTGCGTCGGCAGATGCCTTCATTGATGCCTTTGATCCGTGCCTGACGGAAGGGCGGGCGGTGGTGATCGATCTATCCGGCGCGCAGTTGTGGGATATCACTGCGGTGGCGGCGTTGGAGAAGGTGGTCAGCCGCTATCGCCACCATGGCGTGAAGCCGCGCGTGCTGGGGTTGGACCGACAGGGGCGGGCATTGATGCGGCGGGTGCTGCGTGAGGGCGAGCTGGCTGTAGACGACCTGCCTTTGTAGGAGCGGCGTCAGCCGCGAAGCTGGTGGAACTGCCGATCACCAGGTTGATTGCAATTGCAGGATCTTCTTCGGCCGGTAGTTCGGTGGCTTCGCGGTTTACACCGCTCCCACAAGCGTTGGCCGCAGGTGATGCTGTTGTGGAAGCGGCATCAGCCGCGAAGCTGATGCACTTGCCGGTTGCCAGGGAGTTTGCAATTGCAGAAACTTTCTCGGCGGATGGTGCAGTGGCTTCGCGGCTTACGCCGCTCCTACAAACAGCGCGGGTTACATCACATCCCAGGCATAGCCGCCGCGCTCCAGTACCGATGCCGCCAGCGATTCGACGATGTCGTCTTCGTTGCGCTCCAGCCCGCGTACGTTGCGCGCCATGCGTCGGCGCGCCTGGCGGGCAAACAGGCGGGCGATCTTCACTGCGTCGTCGGCTGCCGGGTGTCCCGCCCGCAGCAGGCTCTCCACGCGCGACAACACGCACAGGCCGACAAACAGGTCGATGGCGATATCGGCCACACGCTTCTGCGCATGCTGCTGGTCGGCGATCTTCTTGCCGTGCTTGCGCAGCAGCCGGTCCGAGGCCTTGGACAGTTCTACCGTGTACTTCTCGCACAAGCGCGCCAATGGCCGCAGCGCATCATTGAGTGGCGCGCGGATGCGGCCGGTGCCGTAGCCGGTGGCCTCGCGCACACGGCGGCCAGCGTAATCGCTGAGCACGCCGAAGCCCTTGATCGGGTCGTTGAAGATGCCGCCAACCGCGCTCTGCAATTCGCTCAGCGTCGCGCCAACGCCCTTCAAACCGTTCAATGCCACGTACAGGCGCAGGATCTCGTTGGTGCCTTCGAAGATCGACAGGATGCGCGTGTCACGGGTCATCTGCTCATACGGAAGCTCACGCATGAAGCCGTTGCCGGCGGCGATCTGCAAGGCCTCATAGCAGCTGCGCTGGACCGCCTCGCTGGCGAAGATCTTGCTCATCGCCGCTTCCACCGAGTAGTCGCTGCGACCGCTGTCGATCAGGTGCGCCACCATCCACACCGTGCTTTCGGCGGCGAAACAGTCGGCGCTCATCTGCGCGATTTTTTCGCGCACCAGGCCGAACTCGGCGATCGGCTGGCCGAACTGCTTGCGTTCATTGGCCTGGGCGCAGGCCATGCGGATCAACGCACGCATGCCGCCCACCGCACCACCGCCCAGACCGGTGCGGCCGCTGTTGAGGATGTTCATCGCCACCTTGAAGCCCTTGCCAACCGGGCCCAGTACATTGGCCGCCGGCACGCGTACATCGCTGAAGGCGACGGTGGTGGTGGACGAGGCACGAATGCCCATCTTGTCCTCGTGCGGGCCGTGGCTGACGCCTTCCCAGCCGGCTTCGACGATGAAGGCGGTGACCTTGCCTTCGGGCGTGTCGGTGCGCGCGAACACGGTGTAGAAGTCGGCGATGCCACCGTTGGTGATCCAGATCTTCTCACCGCTCAGCGTCCAGCTGCCGTCATCGTTGCGCTGTGCCTTGGTGCGGATGGCCGCCGCATCGGAGCCGGCGCCGGATTCGGTCAGGCAGAACGCGGCGATCATCTCGCCGCTGGCCAGCTTGGGCAGGTAGCGCTGCTTCTGCTCGTCATTGCCGAACAGCAACAAGCCCTTCATGCCGATCGAGCTGTGCGCGCCGATGGTCAGCGACACCGAGCTGTCATGGCTGCTGGTCTGGCCCAGCACGCGCGCATAGGCACCGTTGGACAGCTCCAGCCCGCCGAATTCCTCGGGGATGATCAGCCCGAATAGGCCCATGTCACGCAGCGCCTGGAGGAATTCCGGCGGTTGTTCGGCATCGCGGTCGTACTGGCGCAGATCGGCGGTCTTGTCGGCCAGGAACTGGTCGATGGCATCGGTCATCGCGCCCAGCATCTCGCGGTCTCGCTCGCGGATCTGCGGGTAAGGGAACAACACATCTTCGGCGATATGGCCAAAGAACAGCTGCTTGGCGATGCTTTCATCCAGGTTCTGTACTGCAACGGTATTCACGTACGGCTCCTTTTGCTGCGAACGATGGTGAATCATCGCCCAGCGCGGTGACAGGTTCACCTACTCCGGCGTGCCAGGCCGAGTGAACTTGTGGCAGTTTGGCTTGTCAGTGATCCATCGGAACGTACCGCAAAATGGTCAATGGTGGCCTTTGCGCAGTTTTCCTTAAGGAATGCATGCGTTATTCCCCCGAACGCGAACCGTTGTGGATCCGGATGGCTGCCGGCATGGCAGCGTTGGCCATGTTGTCGGCGTTGGCCCGGCTGATGCTGCAGATGCCGGAGCTTACGCAGACCCGTCAGGAGACGCGCACCCAGTTGCGTTGGTTGGCGTCGGCGGCAACGCCGCCACTAGCACCCGCGCCAGTCGTACCCGATCCGGCCAGCCCCAGCCTTGCAACGCCAGCGTCACCGCCGAGCTTGCCTGTCGTTTCTTCCAATACCGCTCCAGCTGCCGCTCCCCCGCCGTTGCCCGCACCGGTCAAACCTCCTGCCGTGCGTTTGTATGGTGCCGATGGAGAGGCTTTGTTGGCTGCGGACACAGTGAAGGCGGAAGCGCAGAAGAGCAACGCGGAGCGGGTGTTCGAGCACCGTGATGAACTGGCCACCGGGGTCGGCGAGCGTGCAACCGCCGGCCTGTTCTCCGGAAAGAGCGCGGGTACCAGCCAGTCGCGTGTGCAGCGCGCGCTCTATGGACGGGATATCCAGGCTGCCGAAGCCCGCCGTCCGCCAGATATCGCGTTCAATCCGCGACTGCATGAACGCAGCTCCGACCTTGGTAGCGAAGCTACCGGAGATGCCTATAAAGCGGCGCCCATCCGCTACGAAAAAGCGCCGGACATGAAGGGTGAAGCCAGCCGTCGCATCCGCAGCGCGATCGGTGCGCTGGAACAGCGCTACCCACGATGCAGCAGCGAGCAGCGGCAGCGCTGGCTGGGGATCGCGAAGCAGCACCTGGACGCCTTGCAGCGCGTCGAGTACCGCTTCAATCATGGTGCCGATCCCCTGGAGGCAGAGCACAGCCTGCCCAGCGCAGCAGACAGCGCTTACGACCTCGCCCGACGGGCGCTATGGGACGCCGAGCGGCGCATGAAAATGTGCACTTGAACGGTGGTCATCGCGGGCCAGAGGCGAGCCTTGCTGTCGTCATTGCCAGTGCCCATCGATCAGGCTGTGCGTCATGCCGCAGACAAACCGGGACAATCCGGGACGACTTTCCTAAGTTATTGTCTTTAAATGGCTTTTTTCTGGTTCTGCATGCCTAGAATCGGGCGTCTTCCCTTTCTGGTGTTGCGATGAAGTCGATCGGTCTGTTGTTCTCCACGCTTGCGCTTGTTTCCACATTTGGCTGTCAGGCAACGCCGGTGCCGGTGCCGTCCGCAGGCGTGGGCGTCGCTCCCGGGCATAGCCATGCGCTACCCAAGCATGCGCTGGTTGGCTATCTGCACAACTTCGACAACGGTATTGGCGTGTTGCCGGTCGGCAAGGTGGATGAGAGCTGGGACGTGATCGTGCTGGCTTTCGCCGATGACAAGGGCGAAGGCAAGGTGGCGTTCAACCCGGATCGCGCATTGGATCGCACGCAGCTGATCGCCGACATCGCCGCCAAGCGCGCGCAGGGCAAGATCGTGGTGCTGTCGTTCGGTGGTGAGCTGGGCACGGTGACCTTGAACACGCAGCGTGATGAAGACAACTTCGTCCGCACCACCGCTGATGCGATCAATACCTACGGTTTCGATGGCATCGATGTCGATTTGGAAAAGATTGCCGGTGTGGTGCACGGTGCACCGGTTACGCCGCACCTGATCTCGGCGGTGAAGCGTCTGCACGGCATGTACCCGAACCTGTATGTATCGATGGCACCCGAGCACCCGTATGTGCAGGGTGGCTTTGTGTCGATGGAAGGTATCTGGGGCGCCTATCTGCCGCTGATCGACGGCCTGCGTGAGGAGCTGGATCTGCTGCACGTGCAGCTCTACAACAACGGAGGCTTGCCCACGCCTTATCGCGCTGAGAAGTACCCGGGCGGCAGCGTGGACATGATGGTGGGCTCGGCCAAGATGCTGATCGAAGGTTTTGATCTGGCCGGTGGCAAGGGGCGATTTACAGGGCTGCGTGCCGATCAGGTTGCCTTGGCGTTGCCGTCGGGCCTGCGCGCTGCTGGCAATGGTTATGCGACGCCGGCGGATATCAATCGGGCCTTCGATTGCCTGACCACGGCTACGCAGTGCGATGAGGTGAAGCCGAGCCAGCCGCATCCGGATTTCCGTGGGGTGATGACCTGGTCGATCAACTGGGACGTGGTCGATGGGCGTGCGTTCTCGGTGCCGGTAGGCGGGCATCTGCGGGCGGCGCAGGAGCGCTGAGTGCAGCGGGAGCTTTTGCGGTTTTGGTTTTTAGTTGAGGCAAAAGCAAAAGCTCCCCTCATCCGCTGCTTCGCACCACCTTCTCCCGTGAACGGGAGAAGGGAATGGCTCAAAGCCAAAGCTCAGAGCCAAAGCTCAAAGCCAAAGCTCAAAGCCAAAGCTCAAAGCCAAAGCTCAAAGCCAAAGCTCAAAGCCAAAAGCCAAAAGCCAAAAGCCAATCTATTCCGCATCTCTCAGGTCTGCGCTCTCACTCCACCCAGAAATGCACCAGCGTCACCAACTCATCGCGGCGAAACCCGGGATACAAGCGCTCCATCACAGCCAGTAGTCCCGCAGGCGTACGACAGCCAGGATCATGCTCATCGCGCAGATCGGCTTCATCCAGTGCATCAAAAGCCCGCAGCTCGGTCTGCAGTGACAAGGGGCCAAGCGGGCGGCCTTCAGCCAGTTCGATACAGGCCAACGCCACCCCATGCCAGCGAGCTCCTCGCCGTACGCTGGTGTTGCGTCCGGTATGGAACCGAGGGTTGTCGAAGCCGAGCAGAGGCACAGTCATGGGCGCTGGAAAGGGCTGGAAAGCAGGTATTCATTCTGGGCGCGATTGGCGGGTTTTTCATCACCTGCCGTTCAAACAGGCAGGCTCAGCATCGTTTTCTTCCTCACTATTGGACCTGGCCCCATGCCGCGCGTGGCTGCGCTTATGCTGTTGCTGCTGTTGTACGGGCTGTGTGCGCCGTTGCAGGCGCGCACGGTGTACCGCTGCGTGCAGAAGGGCACGGTCAGCATGGCTACCGCGCCCGAGCCAGGCTCCAGTTGCAAGGCCATCGAGGTCGACGACAATGCGGTGCAGACGCCCAATCTATGGGGCAACTTCGGTGTGTTCAGCGGCACCCTGTACGAGCGCGAGCAGGACGGCAAACTTGTCTATTCCACCCGCAACCTGCCGGGCTCAACGCCTTATCTGCGTTTCACCGTGGCCACGCCGCCGGGCGAGCCGGCCCATGAAGGTCTGGGCCGGGTTGGTACGCCACAGTTGAATCGGCATGCCCCGCAATTCCGCGCTGCAGCCAAGGCCACCGGCGTGGACGATGCATGGTTGCGTGCGGTCGCCCATGCCGAAAGTGCGTTCGATGAGAAAGCGGTGTCACCCAAGGGCGCGCAGGGCGTGATGCAGTTGATGCCGGAGACCGCGACCGAATACGGGGTGAGCGATCCCTTGTCGCCAGCGCAGTCCATCAATGGCGGCGCGCGTTACATGAAGTCGCTGCTGCATCGCTACAACGGTGACCGGACGCTTGCGGCAGCGGCGTACAACGCAGGGATTGGGGTGGTGGCGCGTTATGGCGGGGTGCCACCCTATGCGGAGACCCGGCAATACGTGGACAAGGTGCTGGCCTTGTATGGGCGCTATCGCGAGGCGATGGGGACTGGGCCGGAGCGGCCGGCGTTGTAGTCGGGCCTTTCGGGATTGAGGAAGACAAAAGCGGAGCCAAAGCACCCCTCCCCAGCCCTCCCCTTGCCTGCGGCAAAGGGAGGGGGCCGATCGTGCAGTGCCGCTGCTTCGGCTTGAGCTCCCTCCCTTGCGCAGCAGGGGAGGGTTGGGGAGGCGTGCTTTGGCTTTGGCTCCAGCTCCAGCGCTAGCCTCCAGTCCCATCCACCCCCATCTCAAGCAGCCGCAACTGCTCCCAGCCAACGTGGTGCATCAGCTCGCGAACCACCACCAGCGCGGCCACGAAATCCGGGCGCTCAGGGATATCCAGGCTCTTTGCCGGCATCCCCGCCGCCACCTGTGCCAGCTGGTTGAATGCCCGCTCGACTTCGTCGATGTCCAGCTCCCAGATCGCTTGCGGTGGATAGCCCAGCACGCCTGGCAGGGGAGCCAGCACCGCATCGGCACACTCCAATACTTCCAGCGAATCCAGGCGCAGGGCTGGAATCCATGGCATAAGGGCATCTTCGGTGCTGGCGATGGCCTGTTCCATTGCCTGCTCCGTAGGCGGGAAGTGCCGCAGTCCCGCCTCCAGCAGCAAGGGCAGTGACAGTGGCAGGCTGATATCCGTGCTCTGCCCAGCCTGCAGGCGGATCGCCTCTTCTTGCAGATATAGATGCATACGGTTCTCCACCATGCAGGGCTTTCGGCGGTTTCGCCGCGGGCCGTGAGCGTCTATGGTGCCGGGTCCGTAGTTGGTTGGGTGTACATGGATCGCAAACATTGGGTAATTGCCGTCATCGCCGTGACCGGCGCCGCGCTTGCTGCCACCTTCGTTTGGGCACCGCAGACGCCTGCGCCAGCTGGTCCGCCGCCTACGCCGTTGGGCTGGCAGGCACAGATCGAGCTGCTGGGCGGTGACGGCGTGGCGGGCAACAGCGCCGGCAAGGCCGCACAGACCCGCTTCAGTGATCCCTGGGGGCTGGTGATGGGCGGTGGCCTGTTGTTCGTTGCCGATGCCGGCGACAACAACCGCATTCTCTATCGTGGCCTGGACGGCGCCTTCCAGATTCTGGCGGGTGGCATTGAAGGCTTTGCCGACGGGCCGGGCACTGCGGCGAGGTTCAATACGCCGTCGGGCATCGCCCTGGATGCGCACGGTAATCTTTACGTGGCCGACACCGGAAACCATGCGATCCGCAGGGTCAGCGCACAGGGCCAGGTTACTACCTTGGCCGGTGATGGCACGCCGGGATTCGCCGATGGTAACGGGGCGCAGGCGCGCTTCAACGGGCCGATGGGTGTGGCGGTGGGCGAGGACGGCCGCGTCTATGTCGCCGATACCTGGAATGATCGCATTCGTGTGATTGCTGCTGACGGCACGGTCAGCACCCTGGCCGGCGGCGCACTGCCGGGCTGGGAAGACGGGCAGGGCGCGCAGGCGCGTCTTGATACGCCAACCGACCTCAAGTTCGACAGCCACGGCAATCTTTGGGTCGCCGACCTGCAGAACAACGCACTGCGTACGGTCAGCAGCACCGGTTTGGTCAGTACCCGCGTCGGCACGCCCAATGCCGAACGCGCGTTGTGGGGGCCGATGACCTTGGCCATCACCCATGACGATGTTGTCTATGTGGGCGAGCGTCTGAGCGGTCGCGTGGTGCAGCTGTCGCCACATGGCCATATGGTGGCCGTCGCGGGCAACGACGCACAGCGCTTTGCGCGTCCGGCGGGGCTGGCGCTGGCGCCGGATGGCAGCCTGTTGTTGAGCGATGCCGATGCTTACCGCATCCACCATTTGCTGCCGCGCACTGCGATCACGGCCGATGTGCCACCGCAGCTTGGCCCCTCGCCTGACAACCCGCTGCCCGCCAACCAGGGCCGTTGGCCGCTGGCACCACAGCTGGGCTGGCATGAAGTGACCGGCACGCTGGGTGAGGTGCGCGGCAACTTCAGCGGCGAGAGCCGCCATCATCTGCATAGCGGCTTTGATGTGCGTGGTGATGTGGGCCAGACCGTGCTGGCCGTCGCCAGCGGCAAGGTCAGCAGCCCTGCATCGACCTGGACGCTGGGTGGCCAAGCGGAAGGTCTGTCGCTGGACAAGCTCGATTACATCCACATGAAGGTTGGTCGCGATGCTTCCAACCGCGCGCTGGATCCAGCGCGCATGCAGCTCGTATACGACGAAGCCGGCCAGCTGGATCGTGTGCGCGTACGTCGTGGCACGCGCTTCCAGCCGGGTGACGCACTGGGCAGCATCAACAATCAGGCGCACGTGCATCTGGCGGTTGGGCCGTCGGGCTACGAACGTAATGCGGTGCGTCTTGGCTTCTCCAACTACGCCGATCATGTCGCCCCGAAGATCGACGACATCGCCTTGCTCGATAGCAACAACCAGCGACTGACCGAGAAGGTGGATGGCCGCTTGCAGGTGCCACGCGATGGCGGTGGCCTGCAGTTGGTGGTGGAAGCCTGGGACCAGGTCGACAACAACCTGCCGCGACGCCGGCTTGGTCTCTACAGTCTGGGTTACCAGATTTTTGATGGCGCTGGCCGCGCGCTGCCCGGCTATGAGCAGCCGCGGACGAACATCATCTTCAACCGCATGCCGCCGCAACGCGAGGCGGTGAAGCTCGCTTATGCGGCGGATAGCGGCATCACCGTGCATGGCAGCAGCAGTACCCGCTTCCGCTATGTGCTGACCAATACCGTGCGTGATGGCTTGTTGGCCAGCGGCGAGCTGCAGCCGATGGAGTTGCAGCCGGGAAACTACACCATTCGGATCAGTGCCAAGGACTTCAGTGGCAATGAGGCGGTTACAGGGCGCGAGCTGCAAGTGCAGGTGCGATGAATATAAAAAAACCCCGGCGCTGGGCCGGGGTTTCAAGTACTTCATTACAGGGAGATTGCGTTGTTGCTTAGCGTCTGATCAGAAGTCGTAAGACGCGGTCAGGCGTACCGAACGCGGTGTGGTGTAGTAGGTGCCCATACCGTAGGTGTTGGATACGGTGTACGGGTTGGCCTCGAAGCGCGCGTCGGACTGCACCTGCTTCAGTTCGTTCAGCACGTTGAATACATCCAGCCCCAATGCCAGCTTGTGGTCAGCGAAGCTCGGACGATAGATCACGCCCAGGTCCAGCTGCTTGGTCCACGGCTGGCGACCAGCGTCACCCGGGCTCGACGGCTTGCCGTCACAGTAGTGGAAGGACGCGCCGTAGCCAGCCACCGGCTCGCTGTGGTCGCTGCCGTAGAAGCCCAGGCAGGTCTTGGGCATGCCCGACATGATGCGGACGGTGGCGGATGCGGTCCATTCGTCGTTGAACTGGTACGCACCGAAGCCCTTCAACTGGTGGCGGCGATCGTTGGCCATGTAGCCACCTGCATACTCCATCAGTGCCGCTGCGTCCCAGTCCTGGGTCTTCGATACGTCGTCCTGACCGATATCCGACTTCACCTGGCCTTCGGTGTTACCGAAGTTGCGCGACCAGGTGTAATCCAGGCGGCCGTACCATTTGTCGGTCATCGGATGCTCAAGGAACAGGTCGACCGCGACATAGTCACGCTTGGCCTTGGTGCTGCCATAGCCCCAGTCCTGGCCGTTCATGGTGAAGGACGTATAGCCGGAACCATCCACATGCTTGGCCAGGAAGGTATTGGTCTTGCCCGGATTGAAGATCACGCAGCCCGGGATTTCCAGGCCGCTCGTGTCGACATTCATCGACTTGAGCTTGGCTTCCATCAGGTCCGGGTCGCAGATGTCATCGATCGCGGTCTGCAGGCGACGATAGGTGACCTTGGCGCCGCTGTTCCAGGATTGCCCGATGGTCCTTTCAAAGCCAAAGATCAGTTCATCCTGGTACTGCGACTTCAGGTCGGTCGGTGCGACACCAGCCGGGTCGGGGGTCACGCCGTACTCGCCATTGGAGGACACCGGACCCGGGCCAAGCTCCTTCAGCCCGGTCGGGACGCCGTTGGCATCAATGCCGGTATAGGTGAAGTACTCGCGGGTGAAGGTGGATGCCGACGCGCCACGGATGGCGACACTGTTCGGCAACGCCAGGTAATAACGGCCCAGGTTGGCAAATACCTTCAGCGAGGAATCACCGAACACGTCCCAGCTGGCGCCCAGACGCGGTGCCCACTGGTCGCCGCTCTCCACGTAGGCAACGGCAGAGCTGTTGTAGTTGGTGAACTTGTCGTTGCGCACGCCAAGGGTCAGCAGCAGGTTCGGGGTGACCTGCCAGTTGTCTTCCAGGAAGTAGGCCTTCTGTTCGACCGACATGCTGGTGGTGGTGGCGAGGACGTACTTGTAGGCAAAGTAGCCGTCACCACCCGGGGGAGTGATGTTGAAGCCCGGGCTGGGCGACTTGTCCGGGGCGATGCTCGAGTAGTACCACGCGTAGCCGGGGCCGGTGATTTTCTGGCCTTCGTTCTTGGCGTTGTAGTACATGTTGTCGATACCAGCCCTGAGCTGGTGATCGCCCAAGCGGTACTCCAGATCCACGCGCAGTCCACGGGTGGTGCTGCCGGCATTGTCAGCCTTGGTGTCACGGCTGGCCTGGTCGTTGCGGATCGGCTTGCCGCCGGTGATCTTCGGATCCTGCAGGGTCACGCCGCTGAGGTAGGGGTTGTTCGATTCGCCGGGGTTGTACTGCAGGTTGCTCTGCTTGCTGCGGCCCCAGACGGCGCTCAGGGTCAAGTCATCGGTCAGATAGCCGGTGTACTTGAAGATGTCGTAGTCGTCCTTGATCTTGGTCGTGTCGGAGAACGAGCCAGTGCGCCCGCCTTCGTTCAACGTTTCATAGTCGAAGGCAGTGTAGTAACCGCTGGTGCGGTCGGTGTTCTGGATGCGGGTGTATTCCAGGGTGTGGTCGTCGGTGATGTTCCAGTCGATCTTGCCGTAGAACTTCGGGGTGTCGATGGTGTAGTTGTCGCGTGCCTGCGTACTGGAGGCAATGCTGTTGGTGGACACGCCATCCTTCTTGTCCGTTTCGGCGGCCAAGTGGACGAACAAACGGTCTTCGATCAACGGTCCACTGACATAACCGCTTACCGTGGTGCGGGTAGCAGTGTCATTGTTGCGAGAACGGTACAGCGTGCCTGGCTTTTTCGGATTGGAGTAGACGTAATCCGGCCCCAGCGCTGCGCTCGGGTACCAGATGTCACGCGGCGAGGCGGCGAGTGAGTCCGGTGCCCAGGTGGTCTGGAAGCCGAAGTGCCATTCGTTGGTACCGCGCTTGCCAAGCTGATTGATCACGCCGCCGGTGGAACGACCGTAGCGCGCGCTATAGCCGCCGGTATAGGTTTCCTGCTGGTCGATCGAGCCATACGGCAGACTGACACCACCGATGTTGCTCAACGGATTGGATGTGTTGAAGCCGTTGAGATAGTACGCATTCTCGGTGACGCTGGAGCCGCCAAACGACAGCACCGAACGCGAGCCGTTGGTGAAGAAGCCGCTGCCACTCACCACGCCCGGAGCGAGCAGTGCGATGGCTTCGGCCGAGCGGCCCAAAGGCAGGACGTCGAGCTGCTCGGAGGTAATGACGGACTTGGAGACGGTGTTGCTGACGTCGATCTTGGGCATGCTGGCAGCGGTAACCGTCACCGCATCCAATGTGGTTGCACCTTCGCTGCCGAAAGAGACTTCAGTACCCGCGCCAACGCGCAACAGTACGTTCTCGCGCTTGTCGATGACCTGACCATCGCGCTCCAGGCTGATGGAGTACTTGCCCACCGGCAGCGAGCCGAGGTTGTAGCGGCCATTGGCATCAACCGGAACGCTGCGCTTGAGGCCGGACTCGTTCTGGACGGTGATGGTGGCGCCGGCGGCGGATGGGGCGTTGCCGAACAGGGAGCCGGTGGTGCTCTGGGCAGCGGCGGCGCCGATGACCGAGGTGAGGACGATGGCCAGCGCGGTGCGCTTGAGCCGGGTGACATTGGTGCTGCGGGTCATCAAATTTCCTTGTTTCATTGATTTAGCAAACTGCTGTTGCAACCGCGCTGCACGGAAATGTAGTTTTCGTTACAGCTGAACGAAATCTTAATTTCAGTTGCACGCAATTTACAATCTCAGATGAAACGGATTTCAAGTAACTGATAAATAACAGGATAATTAGTTTGCTGAGAGTTTGCCCCTGTTCATTTTCGAGGCTCTCACATGCTCGCGCCGTCGCCGAGGGGGGCAAAAAAAACCCGGCCGAGGCCGGGGTCAATCACGTGTCAGAGAGCAATCTGGTTTGTTGGCAGCACCACAGAGGCTTCAAGAAGCCCCGCTCGTCAGGATCGGTATCAGTGGCAGCCAGTACCCACCGACACCGGATCCGGCTGCTTGAACCCGGTGACGTCAGCGACGATGCCAGTCGTTGAGCGCAACCCATCGGATATCTGGGCTGCACTACGGGTGTTGCACGGTGGAGCAACTGTTCGTGGAGAAGCGGCCCCGTTGAGGGACCGCTTCGGTTTTCCCAAAAGCGTGTTTCTTAGAAGTCGTACGTGGCAGAGAACATCACGTAACGCGGGGTCTGACGGGCGATCGGCACCATGTAGGTGTTGGACACGGTGTACGCGTCTTCTTCCGAAGTCACATCCACCTGGGTCACCTTCTGGTCATTCAGGGCGTTGAACACCTGCACGCTGAAAGTGACCTTGTCGTCGAAATAGGACGGACGGTACGTCACTGCCAGATCGATGTTCTTGGTCCAGGGATTACGGCGTGCACCCGGCTTGGCAATGCTGCCCAGGCAGGTGTGGTAAGCGGCGCCATAGCCGATCGGATCGCCGGCCGAAGTGCCTTCGTTGATGCCACCGTCCGGGTTGTAGTAGCCAAGGCAGCTGATCGGTGAGCCGGACATCACGCGGATGTTGCCACCCACCATCCATTCCGGGGTGATGGCATAGCTGCCGAACATCTTCAGCTGATGGCGGCGATCGTTGGCCAAGTAGCCATTTGCGAAGCGCATCATCTCGGCAGCATCCCAATCCTGGGTCTTGGAGATGTTGGTCTGGCCGAACTCCGACTTCACCTGGCCTTCGTTGTTGCCCTCGCTCTTGCTGTAGGTGTAGTTCACGCGGCCTTCCCACTTGCCGTCGAACGGATGCTCCAGGTACAGGTCGATCGCCTTGTAGGTGCGCTTGACGCCCTCATCGAAGCCCCAGTCGGAGCCGTTCATCTTGATTTCGGTGCGGCCGGAACCATTGACGTTCTTCAGGCTGAAGGTGTTGGTGCCGCCCGGGTTGAACATGTAGCAGCTTGCTACTTCAACCGAATCCGGATCGATCTTGTTGGCAATGAGCTTGTCGACGATCTTGCCGCTGTCGCAGATGTCGTCGATGGACGACTTCAGGTCGCGGTAGGTGAACTTTGCACCGTAAACCCAGTCGGCACCCCAGGTCTTCTCGAAGCCCAGGATGTACTCATCCTGGTACATGTTTTTCATGTCCTTCGGTGCAAAGGCCAGCACATCAATCGGCACGCCATATTCACCATTGGACGATACCGGGCCCGGTGCGGGTGCGCCGTTGAGGCCGCCAATCTCGTCAAGGCCGGTGGGCAGGCCGCTGGCATCGATCCCGCTGTAGGTGTAGTACTGGTAGGTATAGGTAGAAGCCGATGCGCCGCGGATTGCAACGTTGTTGGGCATTGCCAGGAAGTAGCGGCCGGCGTTGCCGAACACCTTCAGCGAGGCATCACCCATTACGTCCCAGCTGAAACCCAGGCGCGGAGCCCACTGGTCCTTGGCATCCATGTAGGCCTGGCCAGCGTCGTTCTTGTTGGTGAATTCATCGTTACGAAGGCCGATCGAGAGCAGCAGGTTCTCGGTCACCTTCCAGCGGTCTTCCAGATACCAGGCCTTCTGGTCAAGCGACATGCTGGTGTTGTTGAAGTACTTCAGCTGACGCACGTAGTAGCCGTCACCGCCGGGTGCACCTACGCCCAGCGATGGCGAGATGTTGGTGGACCCGCTGCTGGCCTTCCGGTATTCCCAGTAGTCGGCAACCTGCGAGGTGCCTTCGTTCTTGGCCTCGAACTTGATGTTGTCCACGCCCAGGCTGAGGGTGTGGTCGCCCACCACCCATTCCAGGTCGGCACGCAGACCGCGTGTCTTGTCCTTCGCATCAATGGACTGATAGCCACCCTGGATGTTCTTCACCTCTTTGCCGCCGTTGGCTGCAGGGTTCTGGAACGCTGAACCAGCGATATAGGGCGTATTTGGCAGGATGCTCGGGTTGACCTGACGGTTGGTGAAATCGCTGGTGCCGTACGTGGCATTCAAGGTCAGGTTGTCGGTCAGGAAGCTGGTGTACTTCAGGACTCGATAATCGGTTTCCTTGATGATCGGGGTGGGTACGGTGGCGAGCTTTGCACCTTCAGTGAAGCTGCCCAGGTCATACGCTCGGTAGTTGCCGCTGTAGTCATCGTTCTGCTGGAACCACGTTGCTTCCAACAGGTTGTTGTCGTTGATGTTCCAGTTGATCTTGACGTAGTACTTGGAGTTGTCGTCCTCGGCATGGATGCTGCGAGGGTTGCCCAAGGTGTTCGGGTTGGTCACCGAATCGGTCTTGTACCACTCACCGCCGGCAAAGAAGAACAGCTTGTCCTGCACGATCGGGCCACCTACGTAGCCGCTGTAGCGGCTAGAGCCGAATTCCACGCCCTTGCCACTTTGGTACTTGGTACCTGCCAGGTCCGGATCGGAGTAGCCCCATTCGCACTTTTCGTTCTTGGCGGTACCGCAGGTCGACGGCAGGTTGGGATTGGAGTTGTATTGCGATAGATCAATGTCAGGCAGGTACAGGTCATCACGGCGCGAGCGCAGGGACTTCGGCGCCCAATCGATCTGTCCGCCAAACTGCCACTCATTGGTGCCGCTCTTGCCGACCTGGTTGATCACGCCACCATCGGAGCGACCATACTTGGCGCTGTAGCCGCCGGTGTAGGTTTCCTGCTGGGCAACCGCGACGAACGGCAGGCCCGAGCCACCCAGGTTGGAAAGCGGCTCGCCGGTGAAGTAACCGTTGATGTAATACGCATTTTCCGATGCGCCGGCACCGCCGAAGGAGACCAGGTTGGCCAATGCGGCATAGCCGCCGGCGCCGCCAACGGCGCCTGGCGCCAACATGGCGATAGCTTCAGCGGTACGGCCGATCGGCAGGCGCTTGAGCTGCTCGGCGGTAATCACCGTGCGTGTATCCACGGCGGTGAGATCGATGGCTGCCGCAGCGGTAGCGGTGACATTGACGGTCTCCAGCGTGGATGCGCTGCCGCCACTGCTGGCGAACGAGGCATCCGTACCTGCGCCGACGATTACCGACACGTCGCGTGTGCCGATGACCTGGCCGTCTCGCTGCACGTTGATCTTGTAGCTGCCGATCGGCAGGGAGCTGATGCTGTAGCGGCCGTCAGCCCCCACCGTCACCGTGCGCGAGAAGCCGGAATTGTTGGTGACCTGGACGGTGGTACCCGCTTCGGCCGATGGAACCGTGCCGTAGATGCTACCGGTGGTGCTCTGCGCATAGGCGCCGCCAGCGAGGCACAGGGTCAGGGCAGCGCTCAAAGCAGCCCGTTGAATGGTCTTGCGATGGGTCATCTCTCTCTCCGAAAAGGGTGTTCGCTGGCAGGCATCAAGTTGGATACCTAAATGCCAGGTGAACGAAAGATAACGCCAGTTACGTGTGAAAGTTAATAGCCATTCATTAAACTTTCCGTAAAAAATTTAATTTGTATTAAAAATCAGCATGTTAAGTGTCAAGGTGCAATGGTAGTGGGTCCGGTGAATTGGCACGCTGCCCCCACTTTTGGCTGAAGCAGTGCCCCCATTGCTTGGGGCGCTCGGCTGGGAAGTCACATACGCAGGCGACTTCTCTCAGCGTCCAGATCATCCACCGCCCGCACCTCGATGCTGCCGTAAGCCGCCCAAGGGAATTGCCTGGCGATGCGCATGGCGTCATCGGCGTCTGCCGCTTCGATCAGGTTGAAGCCGGCCAGAACTTCGCGGGTTTCCGCGAACGGGCCATCGATGATCCGTGACTCGCCTTGGCGATTGCGCAATGTCTGTGCGCTGGCTGCGGGCTGCAGACGTTGCGACATCAGCAGTGTCCCTTGTGCCTGCAGAGCATCGGCGTGCTGCAGGCAGCCACGCATCAGGGTGTCGTAGTCATCGGCAGGCAAGGTCTGCAGCAGTTGCGGGTCGATGTAGATCAACAACATGAACTTCATGGTCCAACCTCAAGCGCAGGGGTGGCACATGATGTCGCATCGCGCCTGCTGCGTTGCCGCATGAACTCATTCATAAAAAGGTGCCGCGAGCTTGTCGAGGTTGCCTGCCGTGCTTCGTCGTACCTGATGTGTAGCGGGCATGCCGCCCGCAACGGAGCATGGTGATGAAAGTGATGGTGCTGGTGAAAGCGACCCCCGAGACCGAGGCCGGGGTGATGCCAACGCAGGCGGAAATCGCCGCGATGGGAGCCTTCAACGAGGAGCTGGTGAAGGCCGGAATCATGCTGGCCGGCGAGGGCTTGAAGCCCACGTCGCAGGCCGCGCGGGTGCGCTTTGCCGCCGAAGGACGCAGCGTCATCGATGGCCCATTCACTGAGACCCGCGAGCTGGTAGCTGGCTTCTGGCTGTGGCAGGTGCGCTCGCTGGACGAGGCGGTGGAGTGGCTCAAGCGTGCCCCGTTCACCCCGACCAACGGCAGTGCGGTGGAAGTGGAAATCCGTCCGTTCTTCGAAGCTGAAGATTTCGGTGACGCCTTCACTCCGGAATTGCAGGCGCAGGAGCAGCGTTTACGCGAGCAGATCGAACGCAACAACTGAACCCAACCCCGAGCAGCAGGAGCAGGACAATGAAATTGATTCCGTTTTTGGGCTTCAACGGCCAGACCCACGAGGCGATGGCGTTCTACGCCAAGGCGTTGGGCGGCACGGTTGTATCGGAAATGAAGTACAGCGACATGCCGCCCAGTCCGGACATGGACGCGGAAGGTTGCGGCGGCTTCATGCCGCAAGCGGATCAGGTCGCGCACTGTCAGGTTGAAGCCGGCGGCGCGACGCTGATGGCCGCCGATGGTCCGCAAGGCGCTGGCGGCAGCGCCACCACCATCAATGTCGACGTTGACAGCATCGAGGAGGCAGAACGCGTGTTCGCAGCCCTGGCAGAAGGCGGGCAGGTGCAGATGGCCTTGGCCGAAACCTTCTGGGCACACCGCTGGGGAATGTTGCTGGACCGCTACGGTAAGCCGTGGATGGTCAACTGCATGAAGCCGATGCCGACGGAGGGCTGAGCATGGGCAACCCGCAGATGATCTTCGTCAATCTCGCCGTCCGTGACCTGCAGGCGTCCAGGACGTTCTTTGCTGCGCTGGGCTACAGCTTCAACCCGCAGTTCAGCGATGACAACGCGGCCTGCATGGTGATCAGCGACAGCATCTTCGTGATGCTGCTGGTGGAGCCGTTCTTCCAGACCTTCACCAACAAACCGCTGACCGATGCGCGCAAGCAGACCGAGGTGATCACCTGCTTGTCGGCGGTCAGCCGGCCAGCGGTGGATGAGCTGGTGGACAAGGCCCTGGCCGCCGGTGGCAGCGAGCCAATGCCGGCGCGTGATTACGGCTTCATGTACCAGCGCGGCTTCGCCGACCTCGATGGCCACCTGTGGGAAATCGCCCATATGGATGGCGAGCCGGGCCAATAACCAGGAGACGATCATGGCTTACGTGGATGGATATGTATTGCCGGTACCCAGCGCGAAGATCGATGACTACAAGCGCATTGCGCGCAAGGCCGGGAAAGTGTGGAAGGAGCACGGCGCCTTGGCTTATGTCGAAGCGGTGGCCGAGGACGTGAAGCCGGGCAAGCGCACCTCGTTCCCGCAGGCGGTGAAGCTGAAAGAGGACGAGGTGGTGGTGTTCGCCTATGTGGTGTTCCGCTCGCGTGCACACCGCGACAAGGTCAATGCCAAGGCGATGGCCGATCCACGCCTGGCCGGGATGGGGCCGAAGGACATGCCCTTCGATGGCAAGCGCATGTTCTGGGGCGGGTTCAAGCCGTTCGTGTAGTTGTGAGACGCGCTCCCTCCCTTGCGCCGAAGGCAGAGGGGAGGGCCGGTGAGGGGAGGCTTTTTGCATCACTGGTGCAGGCCCTTGCCGAGCATGGCTCGGCACTACCGCCGTTGCTACATCTGCACTTCCTGCTTGCAGCAATCGCACCACGATGCTCTGATCGCAGCCCATGACCGATCCACAGCTGCAACGATTGCTGGACACCCTTTGGCGCATGGAGTCGCCGCGTCTGGTTGCGCGCCTGGCACGCATGCTCGGCGATCTCGACAGCGCCGAAGAACTGGCGCAGGACGCGTTGGTCGCGGCATTGGAGCATTGGCCAAAGCAAGGTATCCCGGACAATCCAGCCGCCTGGTTGATGGCCGCCGCACAGCGGCGCGCGATCGACCGGCTGCGGCAGCGGCGCCTGCATGCGCAGCGGCAGGCGCAGGTCAGCGACGAGCAACAGGACTACGCCATGGGCGCGGATCAGTCCGACCATCTGGATGACATCGGTGACGACCTGCTGCGGCTGGTATTTGTTGCCTGCCACCCGGAACTGCCTGCTGATGCACGGGTCGCGCTGACCCTGCGCCTGCTGTGCGGCTTGAGCACTACCGAAATCGCCCGTGCCTATCTGGTTCCCGAACCCACCATTGCCCAGCGCATCGTCCGTGCCAAGCGTTTGTTGGCCGAGCGCAAGGTACCGTTCGAAGTACCGCGTCTGCATGAACTTTCCGCGCGTCTACAGTCGGTGCTGGACGTGGTCTATCTGGTATTCAACGAAGGCTATACCGCCAGCAGTGGCGAGGACTGGATGCGGCCGGCGCTATGCGAAGAAGCGCTGCGCTTGTGCAGGGTGCTGACTGGGTTGATGCCCAACACGGTATCGGTGCTCGGTCTGCTGGCTTTGATGGAACTGCAAGCCTCACGGCTGCGCGCGCGGACCGCGGCCGATGGCTCGGCTGTGCTGTTGCTGGATCAGGACCGCAGCCGTTGGGATTGGCTGCAGATTGCACGTGGCCAAGCCGCGTTGGATCAGGCGGTGCAGTTGGGCGGTGCCGATAACGCCTACGTATTGCAGGCTGGTATCGCTGCCTGCCATGCACGCGCACGACAAGCCGAACAGACCGATTGGCAGGCCATTGCTGACTTGTATGCGCGTCTGGCTGAGGTGATGCCGTCACCGGTGGTTGAGCTCAATCGTGTTGTGGCGGTAGCGCAGGCCCACGGTGCAGCGCCGGCCTGGAGCTTACTGCAGGCGTTGATCGATGACCCGCAGCTACAGGACTACGCGCCGCTGCAGGCCGTACGCGGTGATCTGCTGGCGCGGCTTGGACGTGCACCTGAAGCGCGGCAGGCATTCAAGCAGGCCGCTGCGCTGAGCAGCAATGCGCGCGAGCGCGAGGCCCTGCTGAGTCGTGCGGCAACCCTGCAATAAGACACTGCACATCAGCGTGCTGGGCTGGCTACACTCCAAAGGTTGCCTTACCACTGGAGTACAGCGTGAAACGAGTCGTAATCAGCCTGTTGGCGATGTCGGTATCCACGGCCTTGATGGCCGCCCCGCCCAAGTTTGATGGCGCACGCATCTCGGCCGACGTCCGCGAGCTTTCCTCAGACGCCTATGAAGGCCGCTCCCCGGCCACCGCCGGCGAGGACAAGACCATCGCTTTCCTGAGCAAGCAGTTCGCTGCTGCCGGCATGCAGCCGGGCGGCGACCTGCAGGACGGCAAGCGCCTGTGGACCCAGGCCGTGCCGCTGCTCAAGGGCGATATCGTGGGTAAGCCGGTGCTGTCGCTGAGCAGCCAGGGCAAGTCGCAGACGCTGACCCAGGGCCAGGAAATCGCCGTGCGTGCCGCCATGAACGGCGCTAGCGCGGTGGATATCAGCAACGCACCGTTGGTGTTCCTGGGCTATGGCGTCAAGGCGCCGGAGCGCAACTGGGACGACTTCAAGGGTGTGGATCTGAAGGGCAAGATCGCCGTGGTGTTGATCAACGACCCGGATTTTGAAACCGGTGCCGGCGATTTCGATGGCAAAGGCATGACCTATTACGGCCGCTGGACCTACAAGTACGAAGAGGGCGCGCGGCAGGGCGCGGCCGGCGTGCTGATTGTCCACGAAACCGCACCAGCGTCCTATGGCTGGGCGACGGTGGCTGGTTCCAATACCAACACCATGTTCGACGTGGTCCGGCAGAACCCGGCCGAGGCGCACCCGGCGCTGGAAGGCTGGATCCAGCGCGATCTGGCGGTGGAACTGTTCAAGCGCGCCGGTCTGGATTTCGAAGCGCTGAAGAAGCAGGCGCAGTCGCGTGACTTCCAGCCGGTGGAGCTGAAGGGCGAAACCTTCTCGGCCAACTACCAGGTCAAGAACGAAGTCATCACCTCGCACAACGTGGTCGCACGTCTGGAAGGCAGCACCCATCCGGACGAAACCGTGATTTATTCCGGCCACTGGGATCACATCGGCGTTGGCGAGCCGGACGCACGCGGCGACCGCATCTTCAATGGTGCGATGGACAACGCCTCGGGCACTGCCGCGCTGGTTGAGCTTGCACGTGGCTTTGCCACCCAGCCCAAGCCGCAGCGTTCGGTGGTGTTCCTCGCGGTAACGGCGGAAGAGAAGGGTCTGCTGGGCTCGGAGTACTACGCCAGCAACCCGCTGTACCCGCTGGCCAAGACCGTGGCCGTGATCAACATGGACGGCATGTCGCCGTACAGCCCATCGCGCGACTTCGGCATCTACGGTACCGCCAAGGTGGAACTGCTGGACCAGCTCAAGGACGTGGCCAAGGCCTGGGACATTCGCTACACCCCGGACACCAAGCCGGAAGCCGGCCTGTTCTTCCGCTCCGATCACTTCCCGTTCGCCAAGCGCGGCGTACCGGCGCTGTCCTACGGCGCAGGGCAGGACTGGATCGACGGTGGCGTAGCCGCCGGCAAGAAAGCCTCCGACGAATACACCGCCAAGCGCTACCACCAGCAGGGCGACGAATGGCAGGCCGACTGGACCTTCGCCGGTGCCGCGCGTGACCTGGAAGTGCTGTACACCCTGGGCGAGAAGTTGGCCAACTCGCGCGACTGGCCGAACTGGAGCCCGGAAGAAAGTTTCCGCGCGACGCGTGATGCGAGTGCGGCTGAGCGGAAGTAAGGCTTGAGCGCTTTGAAGGCTTGAAAGCTTTGAAGGCTTTGAAGGCTTGAAGGCTTGAAGGCTTGAAGCCCCTCTCCCGCTAGCGGGAGAGGGGTTGGGGTGAGGGCAGCTTTTGCTTTAGAACGCAGCGATCCCGCGCTTGAGGCTTTACCGGTGAAGCCCCTGCCGAGCATGGCTCGGCACTACAAGCCCCTCTCCCTCCGGAAGAGGGGTTGGGGTCAGGGTCGGGGACCCCTAAATACATACAGTCCCCAAGAATCCAGTCACAGCACCACCAAGGAAGACCCATGACAAACACCAGCGGCTGCCGCGCGATCCTGTGCCTGGTCGGCATCACCTCTTCGTTGCTGGCCTCCGCCGCGCCCTTGCCGACAAACTGGCAGCTGCTGCCCACAGCCGAACAGGAAGCGGAGAAAGGCCTGCCTTCGGCCCTGCAGACGCCGTTGTTGGCAAAGAACCAACGCCCGCTGCAGCAGGTCGAGTTGCTGGTGGCATTGCCGTTCGAGCAAGTGCTGCCGGTGGTACAAGCCAGCCTGGCAGCGATGGGCAAGTTCAACGCACCGGTGCAACGTACCCGTGTGGCGTATATGGATCACGGCTGGGGTAATGTGTTGATCGCGCGCCGTCCTGAGCTGAAGGCCGACTTCATCGGTCGCTACCGCATGCCTGCATTGCGTACGGCGGTGGAGCAGGGCGCATTGCTGGCCGAGGAACTGCCGCTGCGCGAGCAGCGCCTGCAGCGTGACCCCACAGTCGATGCAATGAGCGACAAGCTGGCGGAACTTCAGGGCAGCTTCGCCAGCTGGCAGGCCAGCGCCGAACAGAAACACGGTGTACTTGGTCGCGCCAAAAGCACAGTCGAAGTGCGGGTCATGCAGGTCGACGAAGCACTGGGCAAGCCGGCTACGGTCATCACCCTGAGCCGCACCGACGACTGGCCAAATCCGAACGGCGGCATCGTCGACCAGCTGCGCGAGTTCAACGTGATGGGCGGTGGGCCCTCGCCACGTCTGAGCCGTCGCCGCGTGCCTGAGGCGGTGTTCACGCCGGTGTACGACGCCGTGCGCGCGCTGCCCGGTGCAGCCCTGCAGATCGGCGTGAGCGCCAGTGATTGGCAGCAGCCAGTGCAGGCAGACAGTCGCATCGTCGAACCGGATTTGACGGCGCCGGGCGGCAACAAGGACGCAACCGCGGCGCAACGTCTGCTGCCGTTCGGCAGTGGTGACTACTACAACATTCGGCCGCTGGCCGATGGCAGCGTGCTCCTGCTCAGCAGCTATCCCGAGGCCTTGTGGCGCTGGGCACCGGGCATGGGCGGTAAGCCGCAGCGTCTGTGGCAAGCCAGCGCCGATGCCGGTCGCGCTGGCCTGAGCGTGGACCCGCAGGGCCGCAATGCCTGGCTGGCGGTACAGCAGCAGATCGTGGAATACAGCCTGGACCAGCAACGAGCGCTGGCGCATCCGCTGCACTGGGCAGCCGGTGTGCGTCAGCCGATCAGCGGCGGCTGGAGTTGGACGCATGACACGCAAGGCAGGCCGGTGCCGTACGACCATGCACTGGACGGCGGTGGTGTGATCCGTGATGTGCTGCGCGTGCTGCAGCCGCAGGCGACCCCATCGGCCGACGGTGCGCCATGGATCTATGCGCAGCGCTTCGATGCGACACGGCAGGGCGTGGTTGGTGGCTATCCCGGCAACTCGCTGGTCAAGCCGGTGCGCTGGGACGGACCGGGGCAGGGTTTCTGGATCGAGGACCCGGCTGGCTTGACCGAACTGGATGCCTCGACCGGTCGGGTCAGTCGTGTACTTAAGTTGCCGCGCCGCTTTGGCAAGGTGGATGGCAATGACGACACCGGCATGGCGCAGTGGGTGCCAGCGCCGTTGGGTTCGGCCAAAGGTGGTTGGGTCGCGGTCGGCTTCGTGCTGATGGAAGGCAACAGGCGCGATCCGGGCATGCATGTGATGGATCTGGCCAGCGGCAAGCTGCGGCATTCATTGGCAATGCCCGGCCTGAACGCATTGAATGCGGCAACGGCCTCGGCCGACGGGCGCCTGCTGGCCTTGGGCGGCAACGATGGCGGCACCCCGGTGCTGGCGGTGTGGAATCTTGAGTCGGGGCAGTCGCTGTCATTGAATCCCAGCCGCTCGGCCTGCTGGGATCTGCGCCAGTTGCACTGGGCGCCGCAGGGTGACGCGTTGATCGGCCTGTGCGGCGATGGTGTGGCGCGTTGGGCGCTGCCGGCCACATGGCAGTCCCGGTGATGCAGGTCGGATTTGTGGGAGCGGCGTAAGCCGCGAAGCACGTCGATCATCTGATTGCGGGCTTGTCTGGCCCGTCATTGCTGCCGGCTTCGCGGCTTACGCCGCTCCTACAACCGCCGAGCTGTTCCATCCCCGCCAATCCGGGCTCGGTCGCCCTTTTCCGGGTTTCGTCGCAGGCCGCTTGCAGCCTGACGGGCGGCGCCTATGCTCGACCCCAATCCCTACGGTGACTGCCCCATGTTCGCCAGCCTCTTTCTCGGTTTCCGCATACTCGCCGCCTGGGCGTTGACGATCCTCGTCGCCGCGTTCCTGTGGAGCGGGCTGTTCAGTGGCATGGACCGGTCGCCGGGCTGGATCTTCGGCCTCGCTGCGATGGCTTTGGCGGTGTTCGCGCTGACTGCCGTGGTCGGCCATATCCGCCGGGTCACCCTGATCGCTGATCGCCTGGATGCACAGTCGCTGGCCAATCGCCATCGCCGTCAGGTCGAGCTGCCGCTGGATGCGCCCACTGCATTCGCGCTGCTGGAGCAGGTAATCGGGCAGATGCCACGTATCGAACGCCTGGAGCGCTCAATCGGTACTTTGCAGTTGCGTGCCACCCAGCGTCGCGCCGATCCCTATGGCGAGCGCCCGCCGTCACGTTGGAATCCGATGGCGCGGCTGGCGATCAAGCACAACCAGATCACCGCCCGCGTCATTCCCGGCGCGGATACCAGCAGCGTCACCCTGTTCTTCGAACCCGATGCCGGCGCCTGGGTTGACCTGTGGCTGTTGGATGAAGGCAGCAACTACGAAAACGCCGAAGCCATCACCCACGCCTTGAGCGGCAAGGTCGCCCAGCAGCGCCGCGAAGAGCGCGCACAGGCTGCACGCACCGAGGCCGAAAAGGAGCTCAGCGTGGCCCGTTTGAACCTGTTGCATGCGCAGGTTGAACCGCACTTCCTCTACAACACGCTGGCCAACGCCCAGGTACTGACCCGCAGCGATCCGGCCCGTGCCGAGCAGATGCTTGGGCACCTTATCCAATATCTGCGCAGCTCACTGCCGGGCATCGACCAATCGGTGTCCACGCTTGGTCAGGAACTGGAGCGCGTGCAGGCCTATCTGGAGATCCTGAAGATCCGCATGGGCTCGCGACTCAACCTGCAGATCGATGTGCCCGAGTCCTTGTATGGCGTCAGCCTGCCGTCAATGTCGCTGCAGACCCTGGTCGAGAACGCGATCAAGCATGGCCTGGAGCCCAAGAGCGGTGGCGGTACGGTGTGGATACTGGCGCGCGAGCTGGATGGTCAACTGACGATCACCGTCGCCGACGACGGCCAAGGCATCAGCACCGACAACAGCGGCACCGGCATCGGCCTGAAGAACCTGCGTGAACGCCTGCGCCTGAGCTGCGGCGAACAGGCCACGCTTGCGCTGGTTTCCAACTTCCCCAGCGGCATGGCCGCGACCATCAGCCTGCCAAAGCGCGTTGTATCGCCGCCACCGCCGATGGCTGCTGTCGCACCGACAACAGCGTCGGCGAACAGCGCACCGATGCAGGCAGCAGTGAACATGCCGGAGTTGCCCCGTGCATCTTGAAGCACTCATTGCCGAAGACGAGCCGTTGCTGCGGCAGGCGCTGGTCGCCCAGTTGCAGCGCCTGTGGCCGGAGCTCGACATCGTCGCCGAGTGCGAAGACGGTGCCGCCGCATTGGAAGCACTGGAAACGCACAAGCCCGACCTGGCCTTCCTCGACATCCGCATGCCCGGCATCACCGGGCTGGATGTGGCCCGCGCGCTGCAGCAGCTGAGTCCGCAGACCGAGGTGGTGTTCGTTACCGCCTACGATCAGTACGCGATCAGCGCGTTCGAGCAGGGCGCAGTGGACTACCTGCTCAAGCCGGTCAGCGATGAGCGCCTGCTGGCAACCCGCCAGCGCGTGTTGGCGCGCAGACAGAACGGTAATGCTGACCCGGGGGTACTGGAGCGGCTGCTGCAGCAACTGGCAAGGCAACCTGCCGCAGCGCTGGCTGCACCACCGCTGGCCTGGATCACCGCCAGCAATGGCCGCGAAACCCGCCTGGTGATGCTGGACGAAGTGCTGTATTTCCGCGCCGACAGCAAATACACCGTGGTGGTCACCGCCGAGGAAGAACTGCTGCTGCGCAGCTCACTGCGCGAACTCACGGCCGCCCTGGATGCCAACAGCTTCCGCCAGATCCACCGCGCCACCATCGTCAACATGAAGGCGGTGGCGGCGGTGAGCCGCGATGACAGTGGCCGCGGCGTATTACGGCTGAAACAGCGCAGTGAAACGCTGGTGGTCAGCCAACCCTTCATGAGTCTGTTCCGCGGCATGTGATGCCGCCCCCGCTTGCCGGAGTATTGCCATGCATTACCTGACAGTTTTGATCGGCAGCCTGCTGTCGATGCTGGGCATCCATGAAACACCCGGGCAGACCTCGGTAACCCGCATCAGCGGTGAACAGAGCCTGCTCAGCCGCACCACAGTGAGCAACGGCGTCAGCCGCTTCCAGTGCCTGCAGAGTGATACGGGTCGCTGCAATTACCTGTTGTACCGCGAGCACTGCAGTGTTGCTGGCGATGCCCAGCTGTGCCGTCGCGAAAGCCTGGGCGATTTTGTTGTCGTGGTCGGCACCACCCGCCAGCTGAGTGGTTTGCCCAGCGGGTATTCCCAGCAGGTGACCCTGCAGAAATAAAATCGCCGCGACGAGCGCGGCGATGGGTTTCAGAGCGTGCGACTGGCTCAGAACGCGGGCTGTAGTCGCAAGCCATCGTCACCGATGTGATTGAGCTTGCCGACCAGTTCCGAATGCTGCCGCATGCGTCCCAGTTCACGCATGATGCGCACGTCTTCATGACGCAGCTCGCGGGTGCTGGTGACGGCCTGCTTATAATCCAGTACTTCCGGATAGTGCTTGGCCATTTCCAGCGCTTCGGCCACTTCATCCACGCTGTCGGCGTCGGAGCTGATCCGGGCGCGGCTGTTGAAGGCCTTCATCCAGCGCTCGAAACCTGCGGTATGGTCGAACATGTTGGCCATGAACCAGATCACGAACAGGATCGACACCCACGAGCCGAGCACGATCACCACGCGGGTGAAGGTGATATGGAAGTCATCGCGCCACAGGTAGTTGGTGATCAAGCCAAGAATCAGCAGTGACGATGCCTGCCACAGCACGATCGAGGCCATCAGCCACTGACACTTGGCCTTGGCCAGCACCGACACTTCCTCGCGTATCTGCTGATCGCTCAGATTCTTCCAATGATCAACCTGTTTCTCGAACGGGCTGTTGTACAGCTCGTTGTCTTCCAACAACAATCCCAAACCTTTGAACAGTGCGATCATGGTGAGCTCCTTGCAGATACTTGCTGGAACGAGCGACGGATGCAGGTTGAAGCGGTCAGGCAGGCTCAGTTCTAGCACTTTCGTCGTGCTTGGCAATGGGGGCAGTGCGAAGAACTGACCAGCGGCGTTTGTCGCGTCACTCTGACAGCGTGGAAATTTTGCGGTGCGTCATCGTCCAAGCCAAAGGACGCTTCAGTTTTCCTTGAATTCTTTGCTGCATCCGCACATGCGGTATCCGCAGCTGGAGGCCGGCCTTGACGGCGGCTGTACGGGTGCCGGATCGACAGCTCAAGTCAGCCAGCTGCGCAGCTGGACCGGTACGATAGGCGCCATGTCATCCCTGTTCAGCCCCGTCTCTGCCGCCGCCACCGCCCATATCCGCCGCTGGGTGCTGGACGCCTTTCCACGTAACCAGAATGGCGTTGAATACGACACGCCGCTGGGCGATCCGGGCTGGTTTGGGCCGGGTAGCGTCACCTGGCGTATTCATTCCGAGTTCCCCGGCATGTTGGCGGGCGGGCTGTGCGCACTGATGCTGCAGTTGCTGCACCCGCGTGCGCTGGCCGGTGTCTACGACCATTCCAATTTTCGGGAGGACCTGGTTGGGCGGCTGCGCCGCACCACCAGCTTTGTGGCCGGTACCAGCTATGCGCCAGCGGCCGAGGCCGACAAGCTGATCGCCAAGGTGCGACGCATTCATGCGCAGGTGGTAGGCAAGTTGCCGGACGGCCGCGCGTATGCCGCCGATGATCCGCAGCTGCTGACCTGGGTGCATGTCACCGAAGCGTATGGATTTCTGGAAGGTTGCCGGCGCTATTGCCGCGAAGTTCCAGCCGCCATTGCTGATCGCTACTACGACGAATACCGGCGCGTGGCTGAGGCCTTGGGCGCGCGCGATGTGCCGTCCAGCGAAGCGCAGGTGCGTGATTACTTCCTGGCGCAGCAATCGCAGCTGAGCATGGATGAGCGTTCGCGTGAGGTATTGGACGTGCTCAGTGAGGTGCGCTTGCCGGTACCGCTGCCGGGCGTGTCGCGCGATGTGTTTCTGGCGGCGGGCGCGGCCTTGTTGCCGGAGTGGGCGGTGCAGCTGCTTGGCCGTAGTCGCGGGCAACAGCTGCAATCGGTGGTGGCAGCGCGGGTCCTGCGCAGTGTGGCACCGTTGTTCCGGATTGCCTTGAACGATGGTATTTCGACCCGCGCCTGCAAGCGGGTAGGGCAGGAGCCAGCGGTGCTCTCGGCGTGGCCCGCTCTGAGGTAGTGCCGAGCCATGCTCGGCAGGGGCGTTACCAGCAAAAAGCGACCCTTCCCCAACCCTCCCCTTCGCTGCGCGAAAGGGAAGGGGCTGCAGTGGGGGGGGGGGCCGGCGGCGCGGGGGCGGGGTGGGTGCGGCCCCCCGCCGACGGGGGGGGGGGCGCGGCACACCCCCACCACACCCCCCCCCCACTACCTGGCGC